>USCS01000068.1 GCA_900552875.1 uncultured Collinsella sp.
TCGCTTTTGTGCGCGGCGCCCTTGCGGTGCCGCGCTTTCTATTCGTTTGGACCATGCAACCGCATGGGGGATTGGAGCGTTTATGCCCACACCTTCCACTGCACGCATGCACGACTTCGAGGTCGTCTCGAACCGGGAGATTGCCGACGGCGTCTTCTCGCTCGTCATCTCGGCCCCCAAGCTTGCAAGTGCGCTCAAGCCCGGTCAGTTTGTGAACATCGCCGTACCCGGTGATGCGTCCTCGCTGCTTCGCGTGCCCCTGAGCTACTACCGCGCCGACGCCGAGGCCGGCACCGTCGAGCTGTGGTACGCCGTCGTGGGCGACGATACCCGTCGTTTGTCCCAGATGGGCCCCGGCTCCACCTCTAACCTGTTGGGCCCTGGCGGCCGCGGCTGGCTTGTTCCCGAGGGCACCAGGAAGGCGCTGCTCGTGGCGGGCGGCATCGGTGTTCCGCCCGTGCTGTGCCTTGCCGGCAAGCTTGCCGAGCAGGGTGTGGCCGTCGACGTGTGCCTGGGTTTTGGCACCGCTTCCAAGGCCGTGGGCATCGATGAGTTCCGCGCGCTGGGCGCCACGGTCAACGTTTGCACCGACGACGGCTCGCTCGGCACGCACGGTTTTTGCACCGATCCTGCCGCCGAGCTGCTCGGCGAGGGCGGCTACGACTACGTCGCCAGCTGCGGTCCCGCCGTCATGATGAAGAAGGTCGCCGCTGCTGCCGCCGAGGCCGGTGCGTACTGCGAGGTGTCCCTCGAGCGCATGATGAGCTGTGGCTTTGGCGCCTGCAACACCTGCAATGTCGAGACGGTCGACGGTATGAAGGGTGCTTGCATGTGCGGCCCCGTGTTCGATGCTTCCAAGGTGGTGGTCTTCTAGTGGGTACCGTGAACATGGCCGTCGATTTCGGCGGCGTCAAGATGCAGAACCCCATCAACACCGCAGCCGGTACTTTTGGTTACGGTTGGCAGTTCCAGAACTTCTTTGATGTTTCCCAGCTGGGCGCCATCACCACCAAGGGTTGCGCAGCCGAGCCCTGGCCCGGCAACCCCGCGCCCCGCATGGCCGAGATCCCGGGCGGCATGATCAACTCCGTGGGCCTTCAGAACCCCGGCGTGGCCGCCTTTGCCCGTGAGTCAGGCCCGTGGCTCGAACAGCTGTCCAAGGACGGTTGCCAGGTCATCTGTCAGGTTGCCGGCCACTCCGTTGACGAGTTTGTGCGCGCGCTCGAGATGTATGTCGAGCTATGCCCCTGGGCTGCCGGCTACGAGATCAACGTGAGCTGCCCCAACATCGCCGCCGGCGGTGCCGCCATGGGCTCTACGCCCGAGGGCGCCTCTTCCGTTATGGCTGCCTGCCGCAAGGTGACCGATAAGCCGCTGTTCGTGAAGATGGCGCCGGTCAACGTCGCCGAGATCGCCAAGGCCCTCGAAGCCGCCGGCGCCGACGGCCTTTCGGTCATTAACTCCATCCAGGGCATGGCCATCGACGTCCATACCCGCAAGTCCCGCGTGGCAAAGCCCAAGGGCGGCCTTTCGGGCCCGCTGTGCCACCACATCGCCGTGCGCATGGTCTGGGAGGTCGCCCAGGCCGTCGATATCCCCATCAACGGTGTCGGCGGTGTCATGACCGGCGAGGATGCGGCCGAGTTTATCCTGGCCGGTGCCACCTGCGTGTCGGTTGGCATGGCCAACTTCGTCGATCCGTGCGCTTCGCTCAAGATCGCGCACGAGCTCGAGGCCTGGGCCGAGTCCCAGGGCGTAAAGGACATCAACGAACTGGTAGGTGCGTTCGAATGCTAGAGACCGATGCCCGCGACCGCGTAATCGTCGCCCTCGACTGCGATCGTGAGCGTGCGCTCGAGCTCGCCCACGAGCTTTCGGGCCATGCCGCTTGGCTCAAGGTTGGTATGACGCTCTATTACGCCGAGGGTCCCCAGATCGTCAAGACCTTTAAGGACCTAGGCTTTAAGGTCTTTCTTGACCTTAAGTTCCATGATATTCCGCATCAGGTTCGCGGTGCCGCCCGCTCGGCCTCGCTTGCCGGTGCCGACCTGCTCTCGGTTCACGGCTTGGGTTCGGGCGCAATGCTTGCTGCCTGCCGCGAGGGTGCCGAGGAGGCGCGCGACGACCGCGCCAAGCTCGTTGCCATCACCGTGCTCACGAGCATGAATCAGGATGCCTTGAGCGAGATCGGCGTCGAGTCGCCCGTGGCCGAGGAGGCCGCCCGCCTGGCAAAGCTCGCTCAGGCCAACGGCATCGACGGCATCGTGTGCTCGCCGATGGAGGCTCACGACATGCGTGAGCTGTTGGGTCCCGATGCCCTGATCGTGACTCCGGGTGTGCGTCCGGTTGGTGCCGCCCTTGGTGACCAGTCCCGCGTGGCGACGCCTTCCCAGGCTATCGAGCGTGGCGCAAGCCACATTGTGGTGGGCCGTCCCATCACCGGTGCCGACGATCCGGTTGCCGCCTTTGACGCCATCGTCGCCGAGCTGGTCGAAAACGTCGCGTAAAAGATTCCCCTAAGTCACCACTTTTGGGTCTCATTAGCACAAAATAGCCCCTGTGCCTGCGTAAACTTTCCCATCCTTTGTGTGGAGTCGCAGGTCAGGGGCTTAACTTTGGGCGCAGTATATTGCACTTTTTGCGGGTATCGTCTAACCTATGGAGCCGCGATTGGGCATTTTGTACGTTCTACGTGCTAAAATGCCAATTATTGAATCAGATATAACCCAACTATTTGGAGGTACGAATGGCACTCCCTCAGCTTACCGATGAGCAGCGTAAGCAGGCTCTTGAGAAGGCTGCTGCCGCACGTCACGCCCGCGCTGAGCTTCGCGAGCAGATCAAGAAGGGCGAGAAGTCCCTCGAGTCCGTGCTCAACTCCGATGACCCCATCGCTTCCCGCATGAAGGTTTCCACCCTCATCGAGTCTCTCCCTGGTTATGGTAAGGCCAAGGCCGCCAAGATCATGGAGGAGCTCGGCATCTCCGCTACCCGTCGCGTTCAGGGCCTTGGCGTCCGTCAGCGCGAGCAGCTCCTCGAGCAGCTGACCAAATAAGTGAGCGCTCAGGATTCCAAGCTCTTTGTGATTTCTGGACCGTCAGGCGCGGGCAAGGGCACGCTCGTCACTCGTGTGCGCGAGCGTCGCTCTAACCTGGGCCTGACGGTTTCGGCTACCACGCGAGCCCCACGCAAAGGCGAGGTCGATGGCGTCAATTACTTTTTCCTGACGCGTGAGGAGTTCGACCGCCGCGTGGCAAACGGTGAGTTTGTTGAGTGGGCCGAGGTCCACGGTAACTGCTACGGCACGTTGGTGAGCGAGGTTCAGTCCAAGCTCGCCTCTGGTTCGTCTCTCATCTTGGAGATCGATGTCCAGGGTGCCCTGCAGGTGAAGGAGCGTTTCCCCGAGGCCGTGCTGATCTTTATCAAGCCGCCTTCGCTTGAGGTACTCCGCGAGCGTCTAGTCGGTCGCGGTACCGAGACGCCCGAGACGATTGAGCTGCGTATGGCAAACGCCGCCGATGAGCTTGCCCTTGCCGACCGCTACGACGACGTCGTGGTAAATGATGATCTCGACCGCGCGACCGATGAGCTCGTTCGCGTTCTCGATATGCATGAAAGGATCTGAGGTCCGTGTCCGTTGTAAAGCCTTGCATTGACGATCTTCTGGAGAAGACCGATCACAACCGCTTCCTGCTCGCTTCGCTTGCCTCCAAGCGCGCCTGCGACATCAATAGCATGCTGCGTGGCCAGCACAACCGCGTGCTTGCCGTCCAGGATGTCGATGACATCACCATCGGGCTTTCCGGTGCCGATACCATTTCGATGGCTATGGATGAGATTATCGACGGCGACATCTCTTACGACGAGGCCCGTTATGAGAAGGCGCTCGGCCACAAGGTTGCTGAAGCCTAAATGGCGGCTCGCGTCTGCCTGGTCCACTATCACGAGGTTGGACTTAAGGGTAAGAACCGCGCACATTTTGAGCATATCCTCATGGATAACATCAAGGCGGCCTTGGCCGCCTTTTCCGTGAATGCCGTGTCTCGAATTTCCGGTTATATCCTCGTGACCTTTAACGAGCATCAGGCCGACGAGGCGGCTCGTGTCATTCGCACCGTTCCCGGCGTTGCTCGCGTGTCTTTGGCGTATCACACCAATCGCGACCCTCAGGAGTACTGTGCCGCCGCCGTGAAGGCGCTGCGTGAGTTTGGCCCCTTCGATTCGTTTAAGGTGCACGCCAAGCGCTCCAATACCGACTATGAGCTCACCTCGATTGATATCAATCGACAGGTTGGCGAGGTGCTGTGCGAGGCGTTCCCCGATAAAAAGGTTCAAATGCACGATCCCGACGCGATGGTTCACGTGCTGGTTGTTCAGGGTAGCGTTTATGTGTACGCGCGCTCCGAGCGCGGTGTGGGCGGTCTGCCGGTGGGCTCTGCCGGTAAGGTCGTGACCCTGCTGTCATCGGGTATCGACTCGCCGGTGGCGACCTGGATGCTCGCGCGACGCGGAGCCGTGTGCGTGCCGGTGCATTTTTCCGGTCGTCCGCAGACGCCAGATACCAGCGAGTATCTAGTGCAGGACATCATTCGCGCCCTTGAGCCGGGTGTCCAGATCGGCCGTCTGTATGTTGTGCCGTTTGGCGACTGCCAGCGCGAGATTTCGGTGACCTGTCCCAGCAACCTGCGCGTGATTATGTATCGCCGCATTATGTATTCGGTTGCCGAGCGCATTGCACACATCGAGGGTGCCAAGGCTATCGTTACGGGCGAATCACTTGGGCAGGTTGCCTCCCAAACGCTTGAGAACATCATGGCCGTCAACGAGGCCGTGAAGATCCCCGTGTTCCGTCCTCTCATCGGTTCGGACAAGCAGGAGATCATCGCGCGCGCCGAGGAGATCGGCACGTTCGATATCTCGACTGAGGCCGCTCCCGACTGCTGCACGCTATTTATGCCGCGCCGTCCCGAGACGCACGCTAAACTCGATGCCGTGCATGAGGCCTGGGAGTTGTTCGATCACGAGGAGATGATCGAGCGCCTGCTCAAACAGACCGAGTACATCGACTTCGAGAGCAACACGTATAAGGCCCCCAAGACCTTAAAACGCAAACATTCGGAGCTTGCTCCGCGTGAGATTTACCAAGATCACGAGTAAATTTGTGCATAGACCGACGATGCGCCTGCATCGTCGGTCTTTTGCTATCTGGGCATTTTGCGGCTAAGTGTTCATTTGCTGACGTGTGCCTGAATAAATGGACAGATTTGTGCAAGGTTTTGGTCGGTTTTTGGTTTGACCGCTAAAACCGGTTTTGGAGCGTAGCTGTTGCGGAGTTCCTTTCCTGACACGATGGTGTTGGGAGGTTTTGCTATGGCGCAGCGCGAACAACACGAACGGGTCAAAAAGATGGACCGCTTGGCGGACAAGCTGTTCGGTCATAAGGCGGTGGTCGTGGCGATACTGGTCGTCATTGCGATGGCGAGCGGCTTGGCGATGGCGAACCTTGGCGGCGGTGCCGGCGGCGTGTCGTTTGAGCGCACTGACGGTTCAGACTCGTTGGTGGAGCCGGGATCCGGCGATGCCTCGAGCGGAAAGACATCCGAAGGCTCTTCGTCTAAGGCGTCTGCCGCGGCAGAAGTCTATGTCGATGTTGATGGCGCTGTTGTGTCGCCCGGTGTATACAGGCTCAAAGACGGCGCGCGGGTGGCTCAGGCGATTGATGCCGCCGGCGGGCTGGCGCCTGAGGCAGACGTTACGGGGCTCAATCGGGCATCTAAGGTCGTCGATGGACAGAAGATTCACGTTCCAACGGTAGGGGAGCAGCAGACGTCCATTGCGGAAGCCGGTGTTGATGGTGGGGCTTTCGCATCATCGGGCGTGAGTGGCGCAACAGGCCTAGTAAATATCAATACGGCAAGCGCGGCAGAACTGCAGACGCTCTCGGGCATCGGTCCCTCCATGGCACAGTCGATTATCGATGAGCGGACAAAGAACGGTGCTTTTGCCTCGGTTGACGATCTGATGCGTGTATCGGGAATCGGCGAGAAGAAGCTTGCCAAAATCAAAGATTGCATCTGCGTATGAGTGCGACCGAGCGCGAGCATGTGATGCCTCCGCGGCCCCTGATGCCGTGGACGATGGCCCTGTGTGCCGGCATGTGCATGAGCTGCGCCTCGGTGCTCAACGTGGCCGCTGATGCGCTGCTGAGGGAGCAGGCGCCGGCGGTCGGGCTGCTATGGGCCATTCCCGTTGCGACGACGGTATTCGTTGTGCTGGCTCAATCTTGTGCGCGGCTTGCCCCTTTGAAGCGGTGGTTGTATGCCGCGTCCGTCGGTCTCGTGGCGGGAGCGGTCGTCTCGGCGTGGTGGGCTGTGGGTGCGCTCAGCGCCTCGAAGGCGCTCGACGGTCGAGCGGCAAGCGGCCTCGAGTTTATCGTGCAGGGCGATCCATCCATAAACGACGACGTGTATTCCTATACCTGCGAGGCACGCGCGGACGGTAAGAACTTGGCAACGGTTCGCCTATCGTGCGACCGCGAGCTCAAGGTCGGGGCGTACGTGCGTGTTATCGGTCGCGTTTCACGTTTTGAGAACGATGCGTATGGACGATCGCGTGTGCTCCGAGGCGAGGTGCGCAAGGTTCAAGCCGTTCGGATTGTGCCGGTCGATGAGGGCTCTCCGGGGCCGCTGCTTCGGCTGCGAAATGGGCTGCTAGCGTCCATCGCGCCTGCGACCGACCCGGCGCGAGCGCTCATAGCCGGTGTCGTCTGCGGTCGTTCGGCCGAGCTGCGCGCCAAGCCGGCGGGCGACTGGTTTTCGGTAACGGGAACAGCGCATCTTATCGCCGTCTCGGGCAGCCATTTGGCTATCGTGGGGTTTGTAATCGAGGGTTTATTGCAAAAAACTCGGTGCTCGCGTGGTCTTCAGCGGGCGATATTGGCGATAACGCTTGTTGGCTACGCTGCCTTTACTGGCGCGTCTCCCTCGGCCGTGCGCGCGTGCTGCATGGTGTTCGCGACGCTTGTCGTAAACGGCGCGGGGCGTCGCCGGCACGGCGCTTCGGCACTCTTCGCAACCATGTCCATCTTTGTGCTGCTGCGGCCGACGGTGCTGTTCGAGATGGGCTTTCAGCTTTCATGTGCCAGCGTCTTTGCCATTTTGTGCTTTTGTCCCTATGCGACCTACGCTTTGGGTGAGCTGGGTGTGCCATCGGGCGTCGCCAGCATGCTTTCCGTCACGCTGTGCTCGCAACTGGCAACACTTCCCATTACCATTCCTGCCTTCGGTACGTTCTCGCTCATTGCTCCGCTGGCAAATGCAGTCATCGGTCCGGTGGTGAGCGTACTGCTTGCTGTGTCGATCGTGCTGGTTCCCTTTTCGCTCGTGGAACCGTTGCGGATTTGGGCGCTCGTTGTGCCCATGGTTGCCGCCCGTTGCGCACTGTTCTTCGAGCAGCTGTTTGCCGCCGTGCCTGGTGCATCTGTGAGTGTGCCGCCCGATAGCATGTGGATTTACCTAGTGCCGTGTTTGCTGGCGGTTCTGTTGGTCTGGTGGCCGCGTCCCCGTGCACGTCCTATGGCGGTGGGGCTTTCATGCCTGGTGCTCTTGGCTGCGATTCCGTACGTCTACTGGGATCGATTCGCTCCGCCTTCGGTGACGGTGCTCGATGTGGGCCAGGCGGATGCGATTCTTATCCGCCAGGGCGACGCATTAGCACTCGTCGACTGCGGGCTCGATGAGCGCGTGGTAGCGGCGTTGGTTCGCAATAACGTGCACCATATCGATGCCGTCTTTGTGACGCATTGGGATGAGGACCACTGGGGTGGTCTACCTGCCGTGCTCGAACAGTTTTCGGTCGGAACGATTGCCGTGGCGGCGGATGCGTTGGAGGATGCTCCTGCCGAGGTATTGAATCGACCTGGCGTTGAGTATCGGCAGG
>USCS01000069.1 GCA_900552875.1 uncultured Collinsella sp.
CTGTCGCGGGTGCTGTGGCCGATACGGGGCTCGAGCCCGATTGCGTGCTTATGGATGGCAACCCCTTGGGCGCCGTCCCCAACGAGCGCGATGTGGTGAAGGGCGATGCCAAGATCGCCTGCATCGCCGCTGCTTCCATTATGGCCAAGGTCACGCGTGACGAGATGATGGTCGAGTACGATGCCGAGTATCCCGAGTACCATCTGGCCGAGTCGAAGGGCTATGCGAGCCCCGAGCACATCGAGGCGATTCGCAAACACGGACTTTGTCCGCTGCACCGCGTGAGCTTTTGCGGAAACTTTTTGCAGACCGAGCGCCTTTTCTAGGTCAATTGTGGAGATAGGGACCTCTAGCGTTTTATAAACCTGCTGGTAGCGGGCCGTGTGCAACGTGATTGTTGCGCGCGGCCCGTTTTTTGTCGGTATTTGGTCAGCGTTTGGTTTGTTTCCGGTACTTACCCGCATGAAAGGTGCCCTCATCATCGGGGCAATGCAGTGTGCGGGAAAGGAGACCCCATGTGTGCCGTAAGCAAAAAGAGCAAGACGCAGCAACTCAAGGAGCGTTGGGAAGACGGCGAGCTCGATTGCGGGTCGATTACGCCCGAGTTTATCAAGGAGCTCAGTCCTCGCGAACTTGGCATGTTGGGTGAGCTCATTACAATCGACTACTTTAACGAGCGGGGCTATACCTTGCTTGAGCAGGGCTATCGTTGTCCCGAGGGCGAGGCCGATTTGGTACTGCTCGACGAACTCGATGACGTCGTGGTGATGGCCGAAGTTAAGACCAGGCGCGTCGCCCTGGATTGTACCGCGCGTGTCTTTCCCGAAGAGGCCGTGGATGCTCAAAAACAGCGTCGCTATCGTCGCATTGCGGGCTGTTATCTGATGGAGCACTATCCGCTCAAAGCGATTCGTTTTGATGCCGTTGGCGTGACCATCCGCGGCGGACATATCGCCGAGATCGAGCACCAGTACAACGCGTTCGATTGGCAGGTGTCGTGATGGCCTTCGATACGTTTGCCGTTCACGCGGCCTGTATCCGCGGCGTCGAGGCGATTCCCGTCACCGTCGAGGTGTCGTTGGCCGGTGGCATCCCGGGTATCCAGATGCTCGGTATCCCGAGTATGGAGGTAATGGAATCTCGCGGGCGTATCCGGTGTGCCATGCGTTCGGCAGGCTTCGAGATTCCCCGGTCGGGCATTACCGTCAACCTGGCACCCGGCGATATCCGTAAAACCGGCAGCGGCTTCGACCTGCCAATTGCCATCGCGGTGCTGGCGGCCGATGGGCAGATTCCCCGCGACAACCTTGATCGTTGCCTTATCGCAGGCGAACTTGGGCTGGACGGTACGGTGTTGCCCGTCAAGGGTGAGGTGGCGTTCCAGCTGCTTGCGCGCGATATGGGGCTCTCCTTTATCGCCGGTAGGTCCGATCAACATGTGCCGCTCGCGGGGGTCGACTGTGGCTTTATCGACCACCTCTCGCAACTTGCCCACGGCATGGGGGATGCCGCCCGTCATTATCTGGATTCCGAGGGAGTCGAGACTACCTTTGAGCCCGAACTCGATTATGCCGACGTGCTGGGGCAGGAAGTCGCCAAGCGCGGCATGGCGCTTGCGGCGGCAGGAGAACTCGGATTGCTCATGATTGGATCCCCGGGGTCGGGCAAGACGATGCTCGCACGGCGCATGACCGGCATTTTGCCCGAGCTATCTGTTGAGGATCAGCAGGAGGCGCTGTGCATCCATTCGGTCTTGGGCGAGAACATTGATGGGCTGCTGGCGGGGCATCGGCCCTTCCGCAGCCCTCACCACAGCATTTCGACCGCGGGCCTTATCGGTGGCGGTCGCCCGGTTCATCCAGGCGAAATCAGTTTGGCTCATGGCGGCGTGCTCTTTTTGGACGAGCTCGCCGAGTTTCCCACCGGCGTGCTGCAGACGCTGCGTCAACCCATCGAGCGCGGCTATGTGAAGATCGTACGCGTTGACGGGGCCTTTACCTTCCCATCGCGCTTTCAGCTGCTGGCCGCGAGCAATCCCTGTCCCTGCGGCTTTTTGGGTGATCGCGAAGTGCCGTGTCGCTGCTCCGCCTCGATGGTCGAACGCTATCGGGCTAAACTGCGCGGACCTTTGGCCGACCGTATCGACATGATGCTCGACGTGACCCGTCCCGACCCCCAGGTGATTATCGAGGGCGCCGAAGGCATGTCATCGGCTGAGTTGCGCGATTACGTCGTGCGTGGCCGAGCCTTCCGCGCCTGGCGCGAGTCGCATTTGGACGATGCGGATGCGGAGGCCGAGGATGACGAGTCCCGCTCCATTGACGGCGTCGTGTCGACCTTTGCTCTCGATGAGGCGGCAGAGAAGTGCGTCCTTGGCCTGTCGAAGCGTACGCATCTCACAGGTCGCGGCATCGTGCGTCTGGTGCGCATCGCGCGCACGATCGCCGATGTCGCCGAGAGTGAGCGGGTGACGCAGGATCACGTGCTCGAGGCGGCGATGTATCAGGGAAGGAGGGACCAATAATGGCTGAGGGAACCTTTGAGCTGCATCCCGGTGATGCGTTGTATCCCAAGACCGTTCTGGAGCTTTCGGATGTGCCTCAGACGCTCTATGTGCGTGGCGACCCTGCTGTGTTATCGACGCCCGCGCTCTCCATCATTGGCACGCGCAAGGCATCGCCGTATGGTCTTGCCGTGGCCGAACTTGCTGCCAAGGTGGCGGTTGAGGCTGGGGTGACGGTGGTCTCTGGTGGCGCCGTGGGCTGCGATCAGGCATCGGGTTGGGCCGCGGTCAACGCCGGCGGCAAGCACGTCGTGGTGCTGGGGACGGGCGCCGATGTGGCCTATCCGCGTTCAAGTGCCGGTCTTATCACGCGTACGCTCGATACGGGCGGCGCGGTCGTGTCGATCTCGCCGTGGGGCATGGGTCCGCGCAAGTTTGCCTTTCCGCGGCGTAATCGCATCATCGCCGCGCTGTCGCAGGCACTCTTTGTTTCCGAGGCGGGCATGCCCTCGGGTACGTTCTCGACGGCCGAGGCCGCTATGGACCTGGGACGCGAACTGCTCGCGGTGCCGGGTTCCATCCTATCGCCCGAGTCGCGCGGCACCAATTACCTCATCGCCAACGGAGCATGCTGCATCATCGACGAGGAATCCATCGAGATGGCCATCTCGCGCATCTACGGCACCCTGCGCTACTCGCGTCCCGATGCGCCCGGCATCGCCGATCTGGATCCTATGCAACAGGCCGTGATGCACGCGCTCATCGCGTCGCCGCTCAAGGTCGACGACATTGCCGCGCTCGTCTCGCTCGATGCCGTCGGGGTTCTCAAGCTCCTGGGCTCGCTCGAGCTCGAGGGCCTTATCGAACGCATGATGGATGGAAGGTATGCGCCCTCAAAGTTTGCGCTTCACGCTCAGACGCCCTTCGGTCACAATGGAAAGCGTGTCAATTAGAAAGGTGTTTGCAGATGCTGTTTGATCAGGTGACGGTTATCGGTGGCGGTCTGGCGGGATCGGAATGTGCGATTCAGCTGGCGGATCGCGGGTTCACCGTAAAGCTGTGCGAGATGCGCCCTCAGGTGAGTTCTCCTGCCCATCATACCGATCACTTGGCGGAGCTCGTCTGCTCCAATTCGTTTAAGTCCACCCGTCCGGACTCTGCTGCCGGCCTGCTGAAGGCCGAGCTTGAGCGCATGGGCTCGGTACTGCTCGATTGCGCCCATCGTGCGGCCGTTCCCGCCGGCGGCGCCCTGGCAGTCGACCGCGTTAAGTTTTCCGAGCTTGTCGAGGCCGAGGTTGCCGCACGCCCCAATATCGAAGTCGTTCACGGCGAGGTCACCCAGATTCCCGAGGGCCACGTGGTCATTGCCGCGGGCCCGCTGTGCTCCCCGGCGTTGAGCGAGGAGGTCATGAAACTCGTCGGTGGCGACGCCCTGGCGTTCTTTGACGCGGCGGCCCCGATTGTCGATGCCTCGACGCTCGATATGGACGTGCTGTTCTCGCAGTCGCGCTATGAGGAGCAGGGGAGTGGCGACTATCTTAACGCCCCGCTCAACAAGGAAGAGTACGAGGCCTTTATCGAGGCGCTCACTACGGCCGACCGCGTGGTGCTCAAGGATTTTGAGGGCGGCGATCTGTTCCAGGCCTGCCAGCCTGCCGAGGAGGTTGCACGCACCGGCAAGGACGCTATTCGCTTTGGCGCCATGAAGCCTGTCGGACTCACTGACCCGCGAACTGGTCGTCGTCCCTGGGCTGCGATTCAGCTGCGCGCCGAGAACAAGGAGAAGACCGCCTATAACCTGGTGGGCTTCCAGACCAATCTGACCTTCGGCGAGCAAAAGCGCGTGTTCCATATGGTTCCCGGTCTGGAGAACGCCGAGTTCTTCCGCTATGGCGTCATGCATCGCAATACCTTTGTCGATGCGCCGCACGTGCTCGACGGGACCTTTGCCGTGCCCGGTACGAGTGTGCGCCTTGCCGGCCAGATTACCGGCACCGAGGGGTACATGGAGGCAGTGGCGACTGGTCTGCTCGCTGCGGTCAACACCTATGCCGAAGCTATCGAGGCCGATCCTGTAGAGCTGCCTCGCGTGGGCGCCCTGGGTGCGCTCGTGGGCTATGCGACCGATCCCGCCACGGTGGGCTACCAGCCCATGCATGTCAACTTTGGCCTGGTGCCGTCGCTCGAGGACGGCAAGCGCCGTAGCAAGCGCGATCGTTATCAGGCCTATGCGGACCGTGCCCTCGAGGCTCTCGATGCCTACTTCGCAACGCGTTCCGACCTGTTTGGAGGCGACCGGTCATAGCTTTTGACCTGTACGATACCGTCGACTCGTTTATCGCCTATATCGCACGCGTCGAGGGCCTGTCTCCCAATACGGTTGCCGCCTATAGCTCGCGCCTGGAACGTTTTGCGGCTTGGTGCGAGCGTACGGGCACCGACGCGCGTGCTGCCGATGTGCGTACCATTCGCACGTATTTGGCCGAGCTCTCGCGCGAGCAGGTGGCACACCGCACGCTTGCGGCGCATCTGTCGGCTATCCGATCGTTCTATCGCTGGATGGCTGCCGAGGGGATTGTGGAGGGCGATGCGGTTTCTGCGATTTCATCGCCCAAACTCCCGCGCGACTTACCCGGGGTGCTGACGACCCAGCAGGTAGAGGAGCTGCTCCGTGCCCCCGACACCGCGACGCCCGCGGGATTGCGTGATGCGGCGATGCTCGAGCTGCTCTATGCCTCTGGCGCGCGCATCTCCGAGCTCGCGGCGCTCAATGTGGAATCCATTGCATGGTCCGATCGCACGCTGCGGCTGTGGGGCAAGGGCAGCAAGGAGCGCATCGTGCCCTTGTATCGCCGCGCGCTCGAGGCGACCCGCACCTATATCGAGGAGGGGAGACCGGCACTGCTGGCCCAGGCAAAGCGTCGCGATGCCGCAAATGGTCCGCATCCGTTGTTTATCTCGGCGCGCGGCAACCGCATGAGTGCCGCTATGCTCAGGCGGCGCTTTCATATGCTGGCGACGCTCGCCGGCATTCCGGCTGACATCGCCCCGCATGCGATGCGCCATACGTTTGCGACGGATCTGCTCGAGGGTGGCGCGGACCTGCGCTCGGTGCAGGAACTGCTGGGCCACGCGAGCCTGTCCACGACGCAAATCTATACGCATCTCACGCCCGATCGGCTCAAGAACGCCGTGGCCCAGGCTCATCCCCGCGGCGAGTAGAAAGGGCGTTCCGTGTAAAACCGCCAAGGTGTGTGGTTTTGATTGCGGGTTGGCAGGAAGAAGCAATCCTGCTATCATTCATCGGGTTGCTTCACGGCAACAGGTTTTTATCACGCACGCGCGGCTACTTCATACCGTGGTGCCCGGGCTTTGGTAGCACATGTCCGGGTTGGTTTTGGAGGATGACCCCGCGCGGAGGCAAACCACAGGAGGTTTAACATGGCTACCAAGATTAATATCCGCACCCTGCTCGAGGCCGGCTGCCACTTCGGTCACCAGACCCGTCGCTGGAACCCCAAGATGAAGCCGTTCATCTTCGGTGAGCGCAACGGCATCTACATCCTCGACCTCAAGCAGACCATCCTCGACGCCGACCAGGCCTACACCTTCGTCAAGAACGTCGCCAAGGGTGGCAACGTGCTGTTCGTCGGCACCAAGAAGCAGGCTCAGGAGGCCGTCAAGAACGCTGCTGAGCGCGCCAACATGCCTTACATCAACCAGCGTTGGCTCGGCGGTATGCTGACCAACTTCGTCACCATCCGCTCCCGCATCAACCGCATGGAGGAGCTCGAGGCCATGGTCGAGGACGGCCGCATGGCTGTTCTGCCCAAGAAGGAGCAGGCTGTTCTCGGCAAGGAGCTCACCAAGCTCCAGACCAACCTCGGTGGCGCCCGCGACATGAAGGGTCTGCCCCAGGCTCTCTTCGTCATCGACACCAAGCGCGAGGAGAACGCCATCAAGGAGGCTCAGCGCCTGAACATCCCCGTCGTCGCTCTGATCGACACCAACTCCGATCCCGACGAGGTCGAGTACGGCATCCCCTGCAACGATGACGCTATCTCCGCTGTCACCCTTATGTGCGAGCTCATGGCTGACGCCTGCCTCGCTGGCTCCGGCAAGGAGCAGGTCTCCGAGGCCGAGATGGCCGCTGAGCCCAAGGCCGAGTAAATCAGTCTTAGTTAATTCTTTTTCATCTCTTTGAAAGGAACCACAATGGCCCAGATTACCGCCGCTATGGTCAAGCAGCTCCGCGAGATGACCGACTCCCCGATGATGGAGTGCAAGAAGGCTCTCGTCGAGGCTGACGGCGACATGGACGCCGCTGTCGACGTTCTGCGTAAGAACGGCCTTGCCAAGGCTGCCAAGAAGGCTGGCCGTGAGACCAACGAGGGCGCTGTCGCCGCGTTCGTCTCCGAGGATGGCAAGACCGGCGCTCTGCTCGAGCTCTCCTGCGAGACCGACTTCGTTGGCTCTAACGCCAAGTTCACCGGCTTTGCTTCCAAGGTCGCTGAGGTTGTCGCTACCACCGAGCCTGCTGACGTCGACGCTCTGCTCGAGAAGCCGATGGGCGAGGAGACCGTTTCCTCCGAGCTCACCGAGATGATTCACATCATGGGCGAGAACATGAAGATCTCCCGCTTCGCTGCCCGCAAGGCTGAGAACGGCGCGCTCGCTTCTTACATCCACATGGGTGGTAAGATCGGCGTCCTCGTCGAGTTCGCCTTCGAGAAGGCTGAGACCGCTCAGGCTGAATCCTTCAAGACCTTCGCTCACGACGTTGCCCTTCAGGTTGCCGCCGTCGCCCCGATTTGCGCTACCCGCGATCAGGTTCCGGCCGAGACCGTCGAGCACGAGAAGCAGATCTACATGGCTCAGGCTGCCGAGTCCGGTAAGCCCGAGGCTATCCAGGAGAAGATGGCTGTCGGCCGTCTGGAGAAGTTCTACAAGCAGTCCGTGCTCACCGAGCAGGAGTTCATCAAGGACAGCTCCCTCACCATCAAGAAGTACGCTGAGCAGGTCTCCAAGGAGCTCGGCGACACCATTACCGTCGTTGCCTTTGACCGTCTGGTCCGTGGCGAGTAAATAAGCTCTTGTAGCTGGTAATGAGCAGGCTGTGGGTTTTACTCACAGCCTGCTTTTTCATGGCTCTTCTTAGAGCCTTTGATAGAATGTTGAGAGTTCAATCTAAAGGAGGATCGCTTTGTCCGACATCCGATATAAACGCGTGCTTCTTAAGCTTTCCGGCGAAGCGCTGATGGGCGACGGCCAATATGGCATCGACCCCAAGGTTACCGACCATCTTGCTAAGCAGGTCAAGGAGCTGCTCGCCGTTGGCCATGAGGTCGGCGTCGTTGTCGGCGGCGGCAATATTTTCCGCGGCATGGCAGGCGCTGCCGGTGGCA
>USCS01000070.1 GCA_900552875.1 uncultured Collinsella sp.
ATACTAAAGTAGCTGTGGAACCCCAGGAAGTGATCCAGACGCACGCGGTCGTAGAGCGAGAACGCGCGGCGCAGGCGATCCATCCACCAGCTATAGCCGTTCTGCTTCATGTGGTTCCAGCGGAACGTCGGGTTGCCCCACACCTGACCCTCGGGCGCAAAGTTGTCGGGCGGCGCGCCGGAAATCTCGATTGCCTTGCCGGTATCGGACAGCCAGAAGTTCTCAGGTTCGCTCCACGCGTCTGCCGAATCGTCGGACACGTACATAGGAATGTCGCCGATAACCTCGATACCCTTCTTGTGCGCGTAGTTCATGAGCTCGCACCAGGCCAGGTCAAAGCGGTACTGCATGTACGCCTGAAGCTCGGCCTCGTTGTGGAAGCGCTTGTCGTCGATTAGATGCTCATTGTAGCGAGCGACATCTGCCGGCCAATTGTGGCGCGACTCGCCCTCAAAGTACTTTTTGACGGCCATATAGACGCAGTACTTCTCGAGCCAATCGGCGTTGCGATGTTTAAACGCGGTGTACAGCGGATCGGCATCCTCCCCGCCGCGGGCCTTCCAGGTCTCAAAGTCGGCGGCCAGCTCCTCGTGGCTCTCGGGTAGCAGGTCGATATTGCCTGCAAAGGCCGAAGGACCGGCGTAGGGGGAGCGGAAGAAGTCCGTGGGATTGACGGGCAAAACCTGCCAGTAGCGCATGCCCATGGCGGCCAGATGGTCGATAAAGCGACGCGTGGGCGCGCCGATCGTACCGGGCTTGCCGTCATCGGTCGGCACCGATGTGATATGGCACACAACACCCGCACCGTGATCGAGCGGCTCCTGCAGGCGCTGCTCGGCATGGTGATAGATGATCGACGAGCCCAGCGGATACAGATCGAGCGTGACCGTACCGTTGTGGATCTCGCACTCATGACCGCTGATCACGTCACTCGCACATTCGTCGAGCGCCGGAATCGTCACGCGGTGCGAATTGCGGAGGCTGCGGTTGATGATGACGGTCGCGGACTCGCCATCCTTGCCCGTACGGTTGTAGGCAAGTACCTCGTCATTGAGCGCGAAGGCCTTGATCTCGCCATCGATCATAAACGGCAGCGCGCGGCGCACGGCCGAGGCATTCTTGACGATTGCGAACGTATCGAAGTCGTGCAGGTCTTCCTTGGTCGGCATGGTGCGACGATTGCCCGGATCGGTGAGACCCTCCAAACCGTACTCGTCACCGTAATAGATTGAGGGAACGCCCGGGAACGTCATCTGCATGAGCGTCGCGAGCCAAAAACGGCTCTTGGCAAGGCCCATCGCATTCTCGTCCAGACGCCATTTGCTGCGCACGCACTCGGGCAGCTTCGACTCGTCGGGGCCGCCGCCGAGCACCGAGATGATGCGCGGACGGTCGTGGCTCGAAAGCAGATTAAGTGCGCAAGACAGGGCCTCACGCGGATAGTTCTCGCGTAGGGTCTCGATATCCTCGGCAGCTTGGTAGGCGTTTTTGTAGCCCATCAAAAAGCCGATGACCATGTCGCGGAAGGGGTAATCCATAGCAGAGTCGAGCTCGGAGCCTTGCAGGTAGCGACGCAGATGGCCGTAGCTGATCTTGTTGGAGGCATCTTCCCAGACCTCGCCGAGCAGCAGCGCGTCGGGCTTCTCGGCGAGTACGGCCTTTTTGATCTCGGTCAGGAAGTCATCGGAAAGCTCGTCGGCCACATCCAGGCGCCAGCCGTGAGCGCCGGCGCGCAGCCATTTTCGGATCACGCCATCCTTGCCCAGGAGCCGCTCGCGTACCAGTTCGGAGCTCTCATTGATGGCGGGCATATTGCCAACGCCCCACCAGCAGTCGTACGAGCCGTCCTCGTGGAAATAAAACGCATCACGCCACGGCGAATCCTCGCTCTGCCACGCGCCCACGCCGGGGTAGTTGCCGTAGCGGTTGAAGTAGATCGAATCGTCGCCCGTGTGGTTGAACACACCGTCCAGAATGATGGAAATGCCTAGCTTCTCGGCCGCCTCGCACAGCTCGGTAAAGTCCTGCTCGGTGCCCAGAATCGGATCGATCTTGGTGTAATCGGCGGTGTCGTAGCGGTGGTTACTCGCGGCTTCAAAAATGGGGTTGAGGTAGATGGCCGTAAAGCCCAGCTCGGCGATGCGGGGCAGGTCATTCTGGATGCCCTTGAGCGAGCCGCCGTAAAAGTCCCAGGTCTTGATGGATCCGTCTTCGGCGCGCTCGTACACAGGCGGCTCGTTCCAGTCCTCGACCATGCGGCGCTGAATGCCCTTACGCGGTTTTTCGACCTCGGCCAGCGTGCGCTCGCGCCAGTGCTCGTCGCGGGCATAGCGATCGGGGAAGATCTGGTAGACCATACCGCGCTCGTACCAGGTGGGACGGTTCTCACGGTGTTTGTAGACGGTGACCTGGAATGACGGCACCTCAGCGTAGTCGTAGGTTACGCCTTCGCCGCCGGTGCGGCCCTGTGGTGCGCCCAGACGAACCTCGGGCTGGCCCTCAATATTGCAGATAAAGCTGTACCAAATAAGACAGGGCTCGGTGCACTCAAGCTCTGCGGTAAATATGCCGTCGCCCTCGTGCGTCATGGGATATCGAGATTCACCGATCTCATCGACCCAGGTGCGCAGCGTAAGCGTTGCCTGCGCGGGATCGGCGTCCTCCAGAATCACGGAGAGCGAAAGGGTTGTTCCTGTGGTCACAGCGCCAAACGGAGTGCGAAACTGCGGCAGACGGCTGTTGTGTATCAATCTCATAGTACGGTCCAGTTCAATAGAATCACGGCCTGCTGGCCATGGGCTTTACGCACAGGATGTAAGTATATCTGTTGTACACAGGCTGTATAAACAACATCCGTTTACCATCGGCGAACGGTTGTCCTAGAAAATCGTTTTACCAACTACCTACAGAGAAGGGGCGCCCGGTTGGAGCGCCCCTTGCATGGGGTTTGATTAGGTTTTGGATCGTCTTTGGGCTAGCGGCGCTTGCGGGTGGCCGTGGCCTTGCGGACGGACGTCTTCTTGGACGGGGCCTTTTTCTCTGCCGGAGCGGCGGGGGAGACCGGAGTCTCCTTGGCGGGCTCGGGCTTGGCCGTAGCCTTCGGTGCGGCCTTGACCTTAGCGGCCTTCGGCGCCGGCTTGGCCTTTACCTCGGCCTTGGCCTCTGCCTTGGGGGCAGCAGCTTTGGTCGTGGTCTTCTTGGCCGTCGTCGTTGCGCGCTTACGCGTGGTGGTCTTGGCGGCCGGCTTGGCTTCGACGGTTGCCTCGGCCTTGGTCTCGGCGGGCGTCTCCTCGACTTTGGCGGCCGGCTTTGCGGCTGGCTTGGTCGTGGCGGCCTTCGTGATCGCCGACTTCTTTGCCGTGGTCTTCTTGGTGGTCGCGGTCGTCTTCTTGGCAGCGGTCTTGGCCGGTGTCTTGACGGCGGGTTTGGCTTCGACGACGGTCTCAGCCTTTACCTCGGGAGCAGCCTCGGCCTCGGCGGCCTTCTTGGCAGCGGCGGTCGTGCGCTTTCGCGTGGTCGTTGCCTTGGCAGCCGTTGTTTTAGTCGCGGCAGCCTTGGTTGTCGTAGCCTTCTTGGCCGTCGTCTTGCGGGTCGTGGTCTTCTTAGCTGCGGGCTTTGCAGCGGGCTTGACCTCGGCCTCTGCCTCAGGAGCAACCTCAGCCTTCACCTCAGGCTCAGCTTCAACCGGCTTCTCCTCGGCCTTGGGCTCCTCAGCGGCCACCGGCTCAGCAACAGCCTCCGGCTCGTCGACAACAGCCGCCGGCCTCTCAATCTCCGGATGCATAAAGAAGTACAGGTCCAGATACTTGTCGGCCGAGCGCGTCCAGCTAAAGTCCTGGCTCATGGCCTGCGTGACCAGCTGATTCCACGCGTCACGGTTGTCCCAGAACAGGCGAGCCGCGCGGAACACCGCGTCGCCCATCTCGTCGCCGTTAAAGTTGGTAAACGAGAAGCCCGTGCCCTCACCAGTGAACTCGTTGTACGGAACAACGGTGTCCTTTAGGCCACCGGTCTCGCGCACGATGGGCAGGGTGCCGTAGCGCATGGCGATGATCTGCGACAGACCGCAGGGCTCAAACTTCGAAGGCATCAGGAACATATCGGCGGCAGCGTACATGCGCTGCGACAACGCGGGATCGAACTCGATGCGTGCGGCCATGGTGCCGGGGTACTTGTCCTGGAAGTAACGCAGTCCGTCCTCGTAGTCGCGGTCGCCGGTGCCCAGCACCGCCACCTGCACGCCGCCGGCCAGGATGCGGTCGAGCGCGTACATGACCAGGTCCAAGCCCTTCTGGCGCGTCAGACGCGTGACCATCACCATCAGCGGACGGTCGTCGCGAACCTCGAGACACAGCTCTTCCTGCAGCTTGGCCTTGCACACAGCCTTGCCGGAACGGTCCTCAACCGTGTAGTTGGCGGCAATGCGCTTGTCGGTCGCCGGGTCAAAGCCCGCCACGTCAATGCCGTTCAAAATGCCCTGCAGCGCGTACGAACGTTCGCGCAGAACGCCGTCCAGGCCCTCGCCAAATTCGGGCGTCTGGATCTCGTTGGCATAGGTGGGGCTCACCGTGGTGATGGCGTCGGCATAGCGCAGGGCGCCCAGCATGTAGTTGATGCTGCAAGCGTCGCAACGCAGCTGCGAGGCGGCTGCCGGAATGTGCGCCACACCCAGGATGTCCTCCATCACGGTGTCGCTAAACTGGCCCTGGAACGCCACGTTGTGGATCGAGAACACGGTCTTAACGCGGTCATACAGCGGCAGGCCCTGATAGAATTCGCGCAAAAACACGGGCGCCAGCGCCGTCTGCCAGTCGTTGCAGTGCAGGATGTCGCACTCAAAGCCGGCCGGCAGGTGCTGCAGGCTCTCGGTGATAGCCTTGGAGAAGAACGCAAAACGCTCGCCGTCGTCAAAGAAGCCGTACGGATAGTCGCGCGCAAAGTAGCGCTCGTTGTCTATGAACATATAGGTGACGCCGTCGTGCTCGAGCTTCTCGAGACCGCAGTACTCATTGCGCCAGCCTAGGCTCACGTAAAAGTCGGAGAAGTGCTCCATCTGCGCCTTGTACTCGTCCTTGATGGTGGCGTACTTGGGCACCATCACGATGACTTCGGCGCCGGCGCGCACAAGCGCCGCAGGCAGCGAGCCTGCCACGTCGCCCAGGCCACCGGTCTTCACAAACGGTGCGCACTCGGCCGAGGCAAACACGATCTGCATCTTTTTGCTGGAATCAGCCATATTGTCTCCCATGTTGCAATTCGAGAATAGCCGCCTGGCGCTAACCGGGCGGCTATTCTACATGTTACGAGCGATGTTGCAGTGCCAACGTTAACGTACGATGGTGGTATCGGAAGTTAACGGAGCCTTGCCCAGCACCAGGATGTTCTCGGGCGTGCCGCGAAGCTCGGTGTTGGTGGGAACCACGTTGTTCTTGTCCAGGATGGCGTTCTCAACGCGGGCGCCACTCTTGATGATGCAGCTCTGGTTGATGATCGAGTTGGTCACCGAAGCGCCTTCCTCGACCACGACGCCGCGCGACAGGATCGAGTTGCGCACGGTGCCCTTGATGATGCAGCCGGCCGAGATGATCGAGTTGCACGCGTGGCTGCCGGTCGCATAGCGCGAAGGCGGCACGTCGTGAGCCTTGGTCAGGATCGGGCGCTCGGGGTCAAAGAGCTGGTCGGCCACGGTCTGGTCGAGCAGGTCCATGCTGCGGCGATACAGCGACTTCTCGCTAAACACGCCCACGACCTCGCCCTTGTACTCGTAGCTGCACACGTCGATGTTGTCAAAGTCGCCCTGTAGTGCCTCGAGCAGGTCCAGATAGTCGGCGGCCTGGTAGTGGTCGATGATCTCGAGCAGCGTCTCGCGGTTGACGATGCAGCAGTCCATAGACGCGTTGTCGCCATACACGACGCCGGCGCTGACGCCCGTCAGACGGCCGTTCTCGTTGATCTGCAGCTTGGTCTCGTCATCGACGTTGCGCGTGGCCTTGCAGTACACCACGGTCATCTGGGCACCGGAGTTCTCGTGCGCGTCGATGATGGTGTTGAGGTCCATGTTAAAGATGATGTTGGTGCCCATCATCACGACATAGGGCTTGTCCGAGCGCTGGAACAGCGTCTTGTTGGAGATGATGTCGCGCAGAAGGAAGCGCATGCCGCCCTTGGTGGTGCCATATGCGTTGCCGGGCACCATGAAAAGGCCGCCCTTCTTGCGGTCCAGGCCCCAGTCCTTGCCCGAACCAACGTGGTCGATCAGCGAGCGGTAGTTGCCCGGCATGACGACGCCGACGGTCTTAATGCCGGCATTCATCATGTTGGACAGCGGGAAGTCGATCAGGCGGTAGCGGCCCAAAAACGGAACGGACGCGATGGGGCGGTCCTTGAGCAGCACGCTGCCGTAGGTCGAAGAGTAGTTAGCGGTGATATAACCGATGGCCTTGCGATTGATCATCGGATCATTCCCCCTTCCCGATAACGACGTCATTTCCAACGACGGCCGTATCCTTGGTGGTATCGACAGAGCCGAGCTTCACGCCCTCTTCGACCGTGGAGTTCTCGCCCAAAATAGCGCGGCAGATGTGCGCGCCGCTCTTAACGTGCGCACCCGGCAGCAGCACGGAATCCTCGACTACGGCGCGCTCCTCGATGATGACATCGGTCGAAAGGATCGAGTGGCGAGCGGTGCCGTAGATCTTGCAGCCGTTGGAGACCAGGCAGTCGTCCAGGCGGCCGTCCGGGCCAATGTAGTGCGGCGGACGCGTGGTGATGTTGGACATGATGGGGAAGTGCTTGTCAAACAGATCGAACTCGGGGTTGTTGCCCAGCAGGTCCATCGAGGTCTCGTGGAAGCTGGCGATGGTGCCGACATCCTTCCAAAAGCCGTGGAACTCGTAGCTGTACAGGCGCTTGTTCTCGCCGAGCAGCTTGGGGATGATGTCCTTGCCAAAGTCGTGGCTCGAGCGCTGGTCCAGAGCGTCTTCCTCGAGCGCCTCGATCAGGACGTCGGCCGAGAAGATGTAGATGCCCATGGACGCGAGGTTCGAATCGGGCTTCTCGGGCTTCTCGGTGAACTTGGTGATGCGGCCGTCCTCGGGGTCGGTGGTCAGGATACCAAAGCGGCTGGCCTCCTCCCACGGCACGGGCATAACGCTCACCGTGAGGTCTGCATTGTTCTCAATGTGCGTCTTGAGCATCTTGCGGTAGTCCATGCGATACAGGTGATCGCCCGAAAGAATCAGGACGTACTTGGGGTCGTTGGCCTTGATGTAGTCGAGGTTCTGCGTAATGGCGTCGGCCGTGCCCGCATACCAGGCGCCACCGGTCTGCGTCTCGTACGGCGGCAGGATCGACACGCCGCCGTCGCGGCTGTCCAGATCCCACGCCTCGCCGGAGCCCACGTAGGCATGCAGCAGGTAGGGGCGATACTGCGTTAGAACGCCCACCGTGTCGATGCCCGAGTTGGAGCAGTTGGAGAGCGAAAAGTCGATAATGCGGAACTTGCCACCAAAGCTAACCGCCGGTTTAGCGATCTTTTGGGTGAGTGCCCCCAATCGGCTGCCCTGTCCTCCTGCGAGGAGCATCGCGATGCATTCTTTCTTACTCATCGATTTCTCCTTCTGTCATCGATGTTCCTAAACCCATTAGCGACGGGCGTGGTGCAACGTCACGCCCGTCGAGTAATGCCGTGCTGGCATAGGGGAGCTCGCGGCCTTTATGCGTGCCAGATCTCGTCGCGGTACTCGCGAATGGTGCGGTCGCTCGAGAACCAGCCGCTCGAGGCGGTATTGAGCAGCGCCTTGCGGTTCCAGGTCTCCTGGTCGCCGTAGCTGCCGGTGAGCTTTTCCCATGCATCCACGTAGCTGCGGAAGTCTGCCAT
>USCS01000071.1 GCA_900552875.1 uncultured Collinsella sp.
TGAAGGTCGCGGTGTCGGGTGCATTTCATAGCCCCTATATGGCCGAGGCGACCTGTGGCCTTGCCGCATATATTGAGGCCGGTCACGCGCCGTCCCCGTTGCTCATTCCTGTTTTGGCAAATATGACAGCGGCGCCCTATCCGGCGGACCCCCAGACGGCATCGGATGTCTTGGCCAATCAGGTGAGCAATGCCGTGCGCTGGGTCGATACGCTGCATGCTCTGCAGGATCAAGGCATCGGCACATTTATTGAGGTCGGCCCCGGCAAAACGCTGTCCGGCCTGATCAAGCGTACGTTGAGCGACGTTCGTGTGTATTCGTGCGAGACGGCCGAGCAGGTCGCAGCTATTGCCGACGAGCTCGCATAGTCCACAGGGCTGTAACCCGAAAGGAATGACATGGGCAACTTGAACAATGGCGCGCTCGAGCGCAACGACTCACGTCGCGTGGCACTGGTCACGGGCGGCTCGCGGGGTATCGGCCGCGCCTGCGCTATCGGTCTGGCGGAGGATGGCTACGATATCGCCGTCGTCTATGCCGGCAGCGTCGATGCGGCGCGCGAGACGTGCGACGCCTGCGAGGCGGCTGGCGCCACGGCGCGCTCATATCAATGTGACGTGGCCGACCCCGCTGCCGTCAACGCGTGCGTGGAAGCGGTCCTCAACGACTTTGGCTCCATTTGGGCGCTCGTCAACAACGCTGGCATCACCCGCGATGGCCTGCTCATGCGCATGGGCGATGACGCCTTCGATCGCGTGCTCGATGTCAATCTTAAAGGAACGTTTAACACGACGCGTGCGCTCACCAAGACCTTTATGCGCCAGCGCGGCGGCTGCGTCGTCAACATGAGCTCGGTTGTGGGCCTGATGGGCAATGCCGGACAGGCCAACTACGCCGCCTCCAAGGCGGGCGTCATCGGTCTGACCAAGGCGGCGGCGCGCGAGCTTGCGCCACGCGGCGTACGAGTGAACGCGGTCGCCCCCGGGTTTGTCGAGACCGATATGACGGCAAAGCTCTCGGAGAAGGTGCGTGCGGCAACCGAGGAGCAGATTCCCCTTAAGCGTATGGCGCAGCCCGAGGAGGTGGCCGGTGTGGTGCGCTTTTTAGCGAGCGATGCGGCTGCCTACATTACGGGCGAGGTCGTGCGCGTCGACGGCGGAATGGCGATGTAGAAACCAGAGCCACACAACGGCTTGGATGAGGAGACCATGATGGAACAGAGAGTTGCAATCACCGGCATCGGTGCCGTATCGCCGCTCGGCAACACCGCGCTTGCCACCTGGGCGGCCATGTGCGCCGGGACCTGTGGCATCGGCCCGATCACGCACTTCGATACCGATGCGTTTACCGTCAAGGTGGCGGCCGAAGTCAAGGGCTTTGACGGCAACGAGTACTTTGGCAAGCGTGACGCCAAGCATCTGGACCCCTGCGTTCAGTTTGCGATGGCGGCTTCGGACGAGGCAATGCACGATGCGGGCTTTGATGTCGAAGGCGCCATCGATCGTGAGCGCCTGGGCGTCTACGTGGGCTCGGGCGTGGGCGGCATGACGACGCTCGTCGACAACGTCCACACGATCGCCGATCGTGGACCTCGCCGCGCATCGCCCTATATGATTGCGATGATGATCCCCAACATGGCTTCGGGCAATATCGCGATCCGCCACAAGGCAAAGGGACCGACCCTGCCAGTCGTGACTGCTTGCGCGACCTCGGCCCATGCGGTGGGCGAGGCGTTCCGCGCCATCAAGCACGGCTATGCCGACGCGATCCTCGCGGGCGGCGCCGAGGCGGCCATTATCCCCGATGCCGTTGCAGGCTTTACGTCCTGCCGCGCATTGACCACCAACCCCGATCCTGCGACGGCTTGCCGCCCGTTCGATGCAGACCGCGACGGCTTTGTGATGGGCGAGGGCGCTTGCGTGCTGGTACTCGAGAGCATGGAACATGCGCAGGCGCGCGGTGCGCACATTTATGCCGAGGTCGTGGGCTACGGCAACACCGATGATGCTTATCACATCACGAGTCCCGATCCCGAGGCTGCCGGCATTGCCCGCGCGATATCGCTGGCGGTGGCCGAGGGCGACGTCAAGCCTTCCGAGGGCCTCTACATCAATGCCCACGGCACCTCGACCAAGCTTAATGATTCGTCCGAGACGGCGGGCATTAAGCGCGCCGCGCACGTCTCGTCGACTAAGTCGATGACCGGCCACATGATCGGTGCCACGGGCGCCATCGAGGTCATGGCCTGCGCCATGGCGCTCGAGCAGGGCGTGGTGCCGCCGACCATTAACTACTGCACGCCCGATCCCGCCTGCGATCTTGACTACACGCCCAATCGCGCAGTTCGCGCCGACCTTACCTGGGCGCTTTCGACCAACCTGGGCTTTGGCGGGCACAACGCCGCCATCGCGCTGCGTAGATATACGAGGAGCTAGAGCATGGATTCCAAAAGACTTGCCGAGATAGCCGATGTGATGGAGGACCGCGGCCTCACGCGCGTGCGCGTTGAGGAGCCCGATGGCACCGCGGTCGAACTCGAGCGCGCGAGCGCCGCACAGCCGGTTGCCGTGCCCATGCCCATGCCGAGCGCTATGGCCGCTCCATTTGCAGCTCCCACAGTCGCGCCTGCCGCACCGGAGCCCGCCGCGCAGACACCTGCCGCCGCACCAGAGCCCAAGGGCACCGAGGTGACCGCTCCCATGGTCGGCGTTTTCTATGCTGCCCCGGCGCCGGGCGACGAGCCGTTTGTGCACGTGGGCTCTAAGGTCAAGGCCGGCGAGACGCTCTGCATCATCGAGGCCATGAAGGTTCTCAACGAGGTAACGGCCGAGGCGGATGGCGAGGTGCTCGAGATCTGCGTGGCCGACGGCGACCTCGTGGAGTTTGGCAGCTGCCTCATGAGGATCGGATAGGTGATATCCATGAACAAAGAAGAGCTTAAGGAACTGTTGCCGCATCGCGAACCGATGCTTTTGCTCGACGAGGCCGAGCTGGTGGGCGACGAGGCCCACGGCAAGATCACGATCACGGGCGACGAGTACTTTTTGCAGGGGCATTTTCCGGGAAACCCGGTGGTCCCCGGCGTGATTCAGTGCGAGATGCTCGCCCAAAACTGTTGCGTGCTGCTGATGGGCGATGAGGAGGCGCGCGGCGCGACGCCGTTCTACACGAGTCTGGACAAGGTGCGCTTTAAGCGTCCGGTGCGCCCGGGCGACACGGTTGATCTGGTGTGCTCCATCACGCGTGCGCGCGGGCCGTTCCGCTTTGCGACGGGTACTGCGAGCGTCAACGGTGAGGTTTGCTGCCGCGCCGATATGTCTTTTGCACTCATGCACGAAAGTTAAGGAAGGCTTCATGTTCGACAAAGTGCTCATCGCCAACCGCGGCGAAGTCGCGGTCCGTGTTATCCGCGCGTGCCGCGATATGGGCATCAAGACCGTCGCTGTTTATTCCACGGCCGATGCGGACGCGCTGCACGTGCAGCTTGCCGACGAGGCGTATTGCATCGGTGGCCCGCGTCTTGCCGAGAGCTACCTCAACGACGATGCCGTGCTCACCTGTGCCGTAAAGTCGGGAGCTAAGGCAATTCATCCCGGCTATGGCTTCTTTTCCGAGAAGGCGAGCTTCGTGCGCGACTGCGACAAGTATGGCCTGGCGTTTGTTGGTCCTTCGGCCAAGGTGATCGACAGCATGGGCGACAAGGACGCCGCACGTCGAACGGCTGCCGCGGCGGGCGTGCCCATCGTGCCGGGCTGCGATTTGCTCAAAAGTCCCGAGGAGGCAACGGCCGAGGCTGAGCGCATTGGCTGCCCCGTGCTTATTAAGGCGCGTGCGGGCGGCGGCGGTCGCGGTATTCGTAAGGTCGAGCGCGTGGAAGATGCGGCAAAGGCCTTTATTGAAGCACGAGCCGAGGGCGAGGCCGTTTTTGGCGACGGCGAGTGCTACATGGAGAAGTTCGTCGCGCCGGCGCATCACGTTGAGGTACAGATTATGGCCGATAAGCAGGGCCATGTGTTTTCGCTCGGCGAGCGCGAGTGCTCGGTGCAGCGGCGCAACCAAAAGCTAATCGAGGAGAGCCCCGCGCCGTGCCTCGACGGACACGACGACATTCGTGCTCGCATGCACAAGGCAGCGCGTGACCTGGCTCGTGCCGTCGGCTACGAAGGAGCCGGTACCATCGAGTTCCTGTATTCGGACGACGGCAATTTCTACTTTATGGAAATGAACACGCGCTTGCAGGTGGAGCATCCGGTTACGGAGTTTGTGACCGATACCGACTTGGTCAAGTGGCAGCTGCGCGTGGCAGCCGGCCAGCCTCTGCCCTTTGAGCAGGAGGACATGCCGGTCCGCAACCACGCCATGGAGTGCCGCATCAATGCCGAGACGCCGGACTTTCTGCCGTCATGCGGAACGGTCACCGCGTTGCGTGTGCCGGGTGGTCCGCGCGTGCGCTGGGATTCCGCCATGTTTACCGGTGCGACAGTTCCGCCGTACTACGACTCCATGCTCGGCAAGCTCATCGTGTGTGCGCCCACGCGTGACGGCGCCATTCGCAAGATGCGCTCGGCCCTGGGCGAGCTCGTGATTGAGGGCGTGAGCGAAAACAGTGAGCTTCAGCTCGACGTGCTGGCAAACGACGAGTTCTTGTCGGGCATGTATCACACCGATCTGATGGGGCATCTCTATGCTGATGAATAGAAAAGCGAAGACGGTCAATGTCCTTGAGGGGCCGATAACCGAGTCGTGCGCCGAGTTTCCCGCGCGCCACGTGTTTATCAAGTGCCCGGAGTGCCGCCGTGTGATCGATGAGGCACGCCTACACGACAACCTCGAGGTCTGCCCCCGTTGCGGCAAACACTTTCGCGTGAGCGGTCGCGCGCGCATGCGCATGACGGTCGACGAGGGCACGTTTGAGGAATGGGATGCCAGTCTGGCGCCGGAGGACTTCCTCTCGTTTCCCGGCTATGCCGATAAGCTCAAGAGCGTGAGCGAGCGTTCGGGCGAGCGCGATGCCGTTGTGTGCGGCAGGGGCAAAATCTGCGGTTGCGATACCGCGCTCTTCTTTATGGATGCCAACTTTATGATGGGCTCGATGGGCTCCGTGGTGGGCGAGAAGATCTGTCGCACATTTGAGCATGCGACCGAGCTGGGATTGCCAGTTGTCGGCTTTACCGTTTCGGGCGGTGCGCGCATGCAAGAGGGCGTGACCTCGCTTATGCAGATGGCCAAGATTTCTGCGGCGGTTAGGCGCCACAGCGAGGCGGGCGGCCTGTATATCACGGTGCTCACCGACCCCACGACCGGAGGTGTAACCGCGAGCTTTGCCATGGAGGGTGACATTATCCTGGCCGAGCCCGATGCCCTGACGGCATTTGCCGGCCCGCGCGTGATCGAGCAGAACATGCACAAGCGACTGCCCAAGGGATTCCAGCGCTCCGAGTTTTTGATGGAGCACGGCTTTTGCGATGCCGTTGTTCCACGTGGCGAGATTGCGCTCACGGTAGGCGAGCTGTTGGCGCTGCACGAAGGGCATGCGCCCAGCCTGGGGGCACCGCATGAGATCGTGCATGCGGGTCGCCGCGGCAAAAAGCTGGGACACTTGTTTAAGCGCTCGCCGGCACCAAAAACCGCGCTCGAGATTGTCAAGCAGACCCGCTCGGCAGATCGCGCCACGGCGGGTGAGATGATCTCGCTGGGCCTGGATGGATTTGTGGAGCTGCACGGCGACCGTTACTTTGGCGACGACGCCGCTGTGGTGGCTGGCATTGGCTGGAAAGACGGACGCCCCGTAACGGTCATCGCCATCGAGCGCGGCACCACGACCAAAGAGCGTATGCGCCGCAACTTTGGCATGGCGCATCCCGAGGGCTACCGCAAAGCGCGTCGCCTTATGCGCCAGGCCGAAAAGTTTGGTCGACCGGTTCTGTGCCTGGTCGATACTTCGGGCGCGTTTTGCGGCATCGGTGCCGAGGAGCGCGGTCAGGGCGAGGCGATTGCCCAGAATCTCGTGGAGATGAGCGGCCTTAAGACGCCGATTGTCTCGGTGGTGACAGGCGAGGGCGGCTCTGGTGGCGCGCTGGCGCTGTCCGTGGCCGACCGCATCCTGATGCTCTCGAGCTCGGCCTATTCGGTCGTGAGCCCCGAGGCCTGTGCGTCGATCCTGTGGAAGGATACCGAGCGCGCGAATGAGGCCGCCGAGGCGCTTAAGCTCACGGCCCCCGATTTGTTGGCGCTCGGCATCATCGACGGCATTGTTGATGATAGGGGCCTGTCGCATGAGGAGATTGCCGGTGCCGTCATGTCCTCGGCATTTGATGCCTTCGATACACTTGGGCGGCTCGACGACGCGACCCTCACAAACCTCCGCTACGAAAAGTACCGCGCAATCGGTCAGTACCGCACGATGTGACAAGGGGACAGCCCGCATGTCACATTGGGAAAGGCGTTCCATGTCACAAGTTTCTAACACCTCGTTTACAACGACGGTTTCATCAAACGCCATGGCCGTGGTGGACTATCTGTCCAAAAGCATGATGTCGGCGCTGCCGTTTATTGTCTGTGCGGCGCTGTTTCGTACCGTCGCCGTCATTATGGGCGAAGGCATGCTGGGCCTGTGGTCTGCCGATTCCGAAATCTATCGCCTGTTCTACAGTTGGCTCTATAACGCCGGCTACTACTTTTTGCCCATTTATCTTGGTTGGGCGGCCGCCCGCCAGCTCGGTTGCTCGGAGCAGCTGGGCATGATGCTGGGCGGCGTATTGATTGCGCCCGATCTGCTTAAGCTCGTCGATGCCGCATCGACGACGGGGGCATCAATGACTTCCGTGTATGGTCTGCTTCCCGCGCCGGTCAACGATTACACGACGACTGTTATTCCGGTTCTCATCTCGGTGCCCGTGCTATGGCGAGTGGAGTGTTTCTTTCGGCGCGTTATCCCTAAGGCCGTGGCGTTTTCGTTTGTTCCGTTTGCGACCATGCTTGTCATGGTTCCGGTTTCGCTGTGTATTACGGCGCCGGCTGGTAGCTATTTGGGCATGCTGTTGGGCCAGCTTATGTTTATGCTTGGCAATTCCGGTGGCATCGTATCGCTGCTCACGCTCATGGGGCTTGCCGCGGGCTGGGAGTTCCTTAAGATCGCGGGCGTCAGCAACGTTGTCCTATCGCTCGCCTACGCGCAGTTTATGAGTGTGGGAACGGATTCGTGCATCCTGATCGCCGCGACGATGGCAACGTTTGCCGTTTGGGGCATGCCCTTTGGTGCGTCGCTCCGCGTTGCGGATAAGGACGAGAAGGCGCTCATGCTGGGCTATTCAATCTCGGGTGTTCTTGGCGGCGTAAGCGAGCCGGCGCTGTACGGTTGCGGCTTTAAATATGGCAGGTGCCTGACGTGCATGGCCATTGGCGGCGCCGTCGGAGGCCTTGTTGCTGCCGTGGGCCACGTTACGGCCTATACCATCGGCATGACGAATGTCCTCATGGTCATTGGCTTTGCCACAGGTGGTTTTTCGAACCTGCTGTGGTGCTGCTTTGCCGGCGGTGTGGCATTTGCGGTGTCTGCGGCGCTGAGCTACTGCTTTGGCGTGGTGCCGGCGAAGGGGCAGGCGACGGGGGATGGAGCCGATTCGCCCAAAACAGTGGCGAGCGCTGCTGAAGTAAGCGTATAAACCTGTGCGACAAAAGGACGATTCCTTTGTCATGCTCCAAGGCCGTGGCTCGTGTGGGCTGCGGCCTTTTTGTATCTGGAGGACAAAGTGGCTACACTACAATCCGGTCAAGCAATAGATATATAAGTAGTACCGTGGG
>USCS01000072.1 GCA_900552875.1 uncultured Collinsella sp.
GACGCTCCGCGGCACCCGCCCGCGCTCGTCACGTGCGACAATGTGCCCCAATACAACTGCACTCGGAAAGGCCCCTCATGACCGCACGCCTCATCGTTATGGATATCGACTCCACACTCATCAACCAGGAGGTCATCGATCTTTTGGGCGAGGAGGCCGGCGTGGGCGAACAGGTAGCGCAGATCACTAAGCGCGCCATGCGCGGCGAGCTCGACTTTAAGCAGGCGCTTGAGGAGCGCGTGGGGCTGCTCGCCGGCCTGGACGAGAGCGTGTTCGAGCGCACGTTTGAGCGCGTGACGTTTACCCCCGGCGCGCTGGAGCTTGTGCGCTCGGCGCACAGCAAGGGCTGGAGGGTCGGCGTGGTAAGCGGCGGCTTCCACGAGGTCGCTGACAAGATCGTGGCCGCCGCGGGCATCGACTTTTGTCTGGCCAATCGTCTGGAAGTCGTGGACGGCAAGCTCACCGGTAAGTTGGCTGCCGACATTGTGACCAAGGAGTCCAAGCTCATCCAGCTGCTGGACTGGGCAGTTGAGTGCGGTGTCGACATGGCACACACCGTGGCAATCGGCGACGGCGCCAACGATATCCCCATGATTCAGGCCGCGGGCACGGGCATCGCGTTTTGTGCCAAGCCCAAGACGCGCGAAGCCGCCCCGTTTGCCATCGACGAGCGCAACCTGATGCTCGCCATGGACATCATCCTGCGTGACTAGCCGATCCGTCTAACAATTGAATCAGTCTGTCCTATAGTTTCCGAACAATTTTGTCTTAGTGTTCGGAAACATACCCTTTGAGTGCTAGACTTTGCGCCGTCGAAGGGAACATAGATGGATAAGCAAGATCTTGAGCAATTGCTGAGCGATGTTGCCGGCGGAGCAGTCACTCCGGCAGTCGCCCTCACGCGCATCCAGACGGCGCCAACCGCCGATTTGGGCTTTGCACAGCTCGATCTTTCACGCGGGGTACGCCAGGGAGCCGGCGAGGTTGTCTACGGTGCCGGTAAAACCGCCGAGCAGATCGCCGCCATTATCGAAGCGCTGCGCGATGCCGGTCAGGAGCGCATCCTGGTCACGCGCCTGGATGCCGAAAAAGCCACGCACACCGCTGAGCTTCTCGGCAACGACATCGACCTGGGGTATGTCCCGGACGCCCAGCTCGCCCTCGTGGGCGGCAAGCCCTCCCCTACCGGCAACGGACGCATCGTTGTCGCCTGCGCCGGCACGAGCGACCTGCCCGTCGCCGAAGAAGCCGCGTTGACGGCCGAGTTCTATGGCAACGAGGTCGACCGCCTCTACGACGTAGGCGTCGCCGGCCTGCACCGCCTGCTCGCGCATGCCGAGGAACTCGCCCAGGCACAGGTGGTCATCGCCATCGCCGGCATGGAGGGCGCGTTGGCGAGCGTTATCGGCGGTCTGGTGAGCTGTCCGGTCATCGCCGTTCCCACCAGCGTGGGCTACGGCGCAAGTTTTGGTGGCGTAGCCGCGCTGCTCGCCATGCTCAACTCCTGTGCCAGCGGCGTTTCGGTCGTCAATATCGACAACGGCTTTGGCGCCGCCTACCAGGCAAGTCTTATCAATCATCTGAGCGCCGGCACGCCCCGCGCCCGTTAAGGAGCATTCCATGTCCAACCATCAGCACACGCTTATCATCGACGGCACCTCAGGCATCAGCGGCGACATGACCGTCGCGGCCCTGCTCGATCTGGGCGCCAGCGAGGAGCACCTGCGCGAACAGCTCGCCACGTTGCCGGTCGACGGCTTTGAGGTTGCCGTTACACGCGTAAACAAGCATGGCATCGACGCCTGCGACTTTGACGTTCAGCTGGCAGAGGAGCTCGAGAACCACGACCACGACATGGCCTGGCTCTACGGCAACGAAGCAGCTGCCGAGCACACACATGAACACGAGCACCACCATCATGGCCATGGCGAGCACGAGCACTGCCATGAGCATGATCATGAGACCCACGGCCATGGCCACGAGGGCCATCATCACGCCCACCACCATCACCATCGTTCTTTGGCGGACGTCACCGCCATCATCGACGGCTCGCAGCTAAGCGATGGCGCCAAGCGTCGTGCGCTCGACATCTTTACCGCGCTCGCCGCCGCCGAGGCCAAGGCCCACGGCAAAACGCCCGAGACCGTCATGTTCCACGAGGTAGGCGCCGTCGATTCCATCGTCGACGTCTGCTCTGTTGCCATCTGCCTCGACGACCTGGGTATTGAGGACATCGTGGTCGAGTCGCTCTCCGAGGGCCATGGAACCATCCGTTGTGCTCACGGCATCATGCCTATTCCCGTCCCCGCTGTCGTCAACCTGTGCCAAGCGGGCAATATCGCCCTCACGCCTGCACCGGTCGCCGGCGAGCTCGTGACGCCCACGGGCGCCGCCATCGTCACCGCGCTGCGCACGTCCGACCAACTGCCCTCACGCTACCGCATCGAAGCCGTCGGCTACGGCGCCGGTAAGCGCCCCTACGAGGGTTGCTCCGGTACGCTCCGCTGCCTGCTCGTTCACGCGGACGCATAGCCATGGATGCCCGCAAAGAAAAAAGCCGCGCCGCCATCGTCGCGGCATTCTCTGAGCTCCTGCGCGAGGAAGACTACAGCAAGATCACCGTCGGAGACATCATCGCGCGCGCTCACGTAGGCCGCGCGACATTCTATGGCCTCTTTAAGAGCAAAGATGACCTACTCGCCGCGCTCGTGAGCGATATCTGCACCCACGCCCTCGACGATGACGGTACGCCGCTCGACGACCCACTCGTGCAAGTCGAGCATATCCTCAACAACCTCTGGGAACGCCGTCAGGGCGTTCGAGCCCTCGTAGCCGGCGCCGGCTCCCGCGTCTTCGCCGACTGTCTCCGCAAGACCATCATGTCGCGCGCAGCCGAAACCGTCCCTACCGACCCAAACGGCCCCGCCGCCACCATGGACCGCAGTTTCTTACTACACCACATAGCCTCAAGCTTCGTAGGAATGGTCCAATGGTGGGCCTGGCACAACTTCCAAGCAGAAAAAACCGACGTAGCCAAAGACTATCTCTCGGCCATAAAGCCCCTCTTCAGATAGACGCCCCCTCCCAAGGCGTCATCCCTTCCCAAAGTGTCGCCCTCATCTCAACGCCCCCAACAGCAAAGCGCCCCTCACACCCAATTTCAGATATATGTTGGGTTGCCTGTTCCGACGCGACTAAGACCCCGCAGCTGACCGCATGGGGTAACTTCCCAGCGCATTCCGCAGGACGCAAAAAGGCTCGCCGCACGAAGTGCGCAGCGAGCCTTTTTGCATGTCCGAGGACGCGCTGGGAAGTTACCCCATGCGGTCAGCGGACAACTATGTAGCCTCAAACTAGAACATGCCCAAGAAACCGTGCACAAACAGTGCGGCCAGAGCGGCACCGACAAACGGAGCAATGCCAGGAACGAGCAGGCCGTACTTCCAGTTGTTGTCGGCCTTGTTCTTGATCGGCAGCACCTGATAGGCCATGCGAGGACCAAGGTCACGAGCCTGGTTCATGGCGAAGCCGGTGATGCCGCCCATGCCCATGCCAACGGCCCAAACGATCAGACCGACGCAGATGGCGAGCATCAGAACGTTCTCGCCGGCGCGGTTAGCGGCAGCAAGGATGGCGCTGATGAACACAAAGGTGCAGATAGCCTCGCAGAAGAAGTTGCGAGCATAGTTCGTGCCCTCGGTGGTGGGGTTGGTCGAGAAGATGTTGCGCTGGGCAACGGGGTCGACGACACCATCGGAAGCCTTGAACTCATCGGCATACATCAACCACGCGATCACGGCACCCGCAAAGCCACCGAGCATATCGGCAATCATGAAGGGGATGCAGCTGCTCCACGGTACCAGGCCGACGATGCACTGGGCAAGCACCATGGCGGGGTTCATGCACACGGCACCGCCAAAGACAAACAGGCAGACCGAGATGCCAAAAGACCAGGTGGTGATGGCAAACATATGGCCGGAGCCCTGATACTTGGTGCCCTTGAGCACGGTATCGCAGTGCACGCCCACGCCAAAGATGATCATGAGGGCAGTTGCGCCGAATTCGCAGAGGAGTTTGGTAAGCATAAAACCTTATCTTTCTTGTCGGTTATAAACGATTCGTTTAGGCCGTGCACTAGTGCTGCGCGACGACAACGCCCAGGCCATCGGGAATGACGGCAACCTTGGCATCGGCACCCTTCATCTCAAAGGCGAGCTTGAGCGCCTCCTCGATAGTGTTGACCGGCGTCATGTGCATATCCTTGAGCATCTGGTGATCGCACAGGTCGGTAACCATGATCACAGGGTGATGCGCCAGGATGCGGGCAAAGATCTGGCTCGTCCACTGATCGGGCAGGGTCTCGTCCTTAGGACGGTCGATGCAGGCGCGCTCAAACTCCGCCGGGTCGTTGTCGGCGATGTTGTGATAGAAGCCCTCGCCGCCGTGACCGTCGGCACAACCGGCGACGTCGATGATCACACCGCCCTCGGGAAGCGTGGCCTCGGCAGCGCACATGCCCTTCACGGCCTGATAGATGTTCTGGTCGAGCGGGTAACCGCCGTTGGTGGTGATGGCAATCTCGCACTCGACGGGCTCAACGCCGGCAAGGCTCTTCACGAACTCGCAGCCGGCCTCGTGCGCCTTGTGAATGTCGCCGGCAAAGGAGCCGATGACCTCGTGCTTGCCGTTGAGCACCACGTTGAGCACAAAGGCAAGGTGAGCCATCTCGGCGGCAGCAAACATGTCCTCGCTCACATGGTTATGGCACAGGTTGCCGGCACGCGAGTGAGAATCGTTCACAAACTGACCGTTGTGGTTGTACATGATGGTCTTGTAGCTGGCGATACCAGGCAGCACGGACTTGCGGCTGCCAGAGAAACCGGCAAAGAAGTGCGGCTCAATAAAGCCCTCGGCAAGCAGCAGATCGCAGTCGGCAGCGATCTTGTTGATGATGCACTCGCCACCAGAAGGCAGGGTACCGATCTTCTCCATCATGCTGTCGTCGGTCGCAACATGCATGACGATTTCCTCGTTGGCAACAATCTCCTCGCCATACTTGTTGACGAGCTCCTCGTGCGTCGAGGGACGATGCATGCCGGTCGCAACCAGAATACGAACGCGGGCCTCGGGCGCAGCAGTATGAATGTGATGCAGCAGAATAGGCATCGTCACACGCGAAGGAACCGGACGCGTGTGGTCGGAGCTAATGATGACAATGTCCTTCTTGCCAGCGCAGAGCTCCTCGAGCGAAGGCGAGCCATAAGGGTTGGCAAGCGACTCCTCTACTAGCTCCTCCTGCGATTTTGTAGTCTTAAACTCGTTTTGGTGACCTTCCATCACACCCGCGAAGTTCTTATCCTCGAGTTCCAGATGCAACGTCTTGTGGTCAAACGGCAGTTCACATTCAAACAATGATGAGCGCCCTCTTCCTTTCAACTGACACACTAGATAAACCGTTGGAAGGATACGCCGCTCACCGAAAAACACCACCGTCCACCGACTCATTAACACAACGTTCATATTTGACCCTCAACAAAACGGCCGCGATCCCGCTTGGGACCGCGGCAGCTTGTAAAAGACACTATGGACAGGATGGCTTTAACGGCGCCGAGACAAACATCAGCCCTATGGCATGCGCGTGTAAGCTATCTTGCATAAATTAGTCAATAAACTGCATAGAATGACGCATGCGTTTCGAATCGTAACAGGGTAGCCCCCTCCTGAGCGTGCATTTTTGGGAGTATTCAGCATCGCGAGATAAGTCTTTGGAGCTAAAGGTCTATCGAAAGCCAAGAAGCCTCCATGGTTCTTCCCTTCTAGACAGCATGCAGCAAGAAACCATCCATATTTGAACATTGACAAGGCCCAATTGGCGCGCAAAGGCATCAACAAAGACCGCAAACGTCACCTATGGTCCTATACATCAATCTTTAGCTGCTGAAAACTCCGTTTTTTGCACGTCGCCCCAAGCACCACCCTCACCCAGCGGCTGATCCGCCAAAGGTCGGACATCGCAGGGTCCGCCATTAGTTTACTTTTAGGCACACTCCGCAGGACGCAAGAAGCCCTCGCCGCACCCCACATTGGGCGCGAAGCGCACCATTATCCCCTTCAGCTTCAATCCCTGAAGACCGAGGACGAAGGGACCCGACGGGTTTCCCTCTGAATGCATTCCGCAGCACGAAGCCCCCTTATCCGCAGCTCCGAAGGAGCAGGATAAGGGGGCTTCAAGTGCGAGGACGCATTCAGAGGGAAACCCGTCGGGTCCCGGTGAGAGCCACAGGGCTATCGATTACCCCGTGTTCTGCAATCCTGCCGAGACGCCGGTCACAGTCGAAAGAATCAGGCTCATGTACTCGGCCTTCTTCTCCTCGGCCATCTCGTCCTGGTTCATACGTACCTCGCGAAGGGCGCGGACCTGAGCGATGGATAGAGCGTCGACGTAGGGGCTACGCACGCGAACGGCGCAGCCAAGCACGCGACGACGCTGCAGCGGCCATTCATCACCGACGATAGCGAGGACCCACTTACGCGTGAGCTGCATCTCGGTAAAGACCTTCTCGGACAGATCCTGGCGATCGCCCAGGTGCAGATACATCTTGGCGATGCGCTGGTCGGTCTTGGCGATCGACATCTCGATGTTGTCGATAAAGGTGCGGAAGAACGGCCACTCCTGGTAGGCGGCCTTAAGCTGGTCCAGATCGCCAAACTGCTCGCAGGCGGTACCCAGGCCGTACCAAGCGGCCAGGTTAATGCGCGCCTGGCTCCAGCTGAAGATCCACGGAATAGTACGCAGGTCGTCGAGCGACTTGGCGCCCAGGCCGCGCTTGGCGGGACGTGAGCCGATCGGCAGCAGACCGACCTCGGTCAGCGGCGTCACGGTCGAGAACCACGGTGTAAAGTCCTCGGTGTTCAGCAGGTCAAGATAGCGCTCGTGGCTTGCGGCGTTGAGCTTCTCGGCCATATCCCAGAACTTCTGCGTGGTCTCGGTGTTGGTCTTCTCGACACTCGGGGCCGACTGCAAAAGCGTTGCGGCGGCAACGGACTCAACATGACGCTGAGCCAGCGTGCGGTTACCGTAACGGGCAAAGATGACCTCGCCCTGCTCGGTGAGCTTAAAGAAGCAGTTGACCGAACCCTTGGGCTGCGCCAGCACGGCCTTGTTGGCCGGGCCGCCGCCACGGCCCACGGCACCGCCGCGACCGTGCATGAGCACCAGGTCGATATCGTTCTTCTCGGCCCACTTGGCAATGCGCTCCTGCGCGGAGTGCAGCGCGAGCATGGCCGTGGTAGGACCGGCGTCCTTGGAGGAGTCGGAATAGCCCAGCATGACCTCCATGCGGCGGTTGGTCTGGGCAAGGCGCTTTTGCACCACGGGCAGCGTAAGCATCTGGTCGAGCACGTCGACGCAGCCCTCGAGGTCCTCGAGCTGCTCGAACAGCGGGATCACGTCAAGCTCGGGGACATCCTCCTCGTGTGCAAAGGACAGGTGGGCAAGCTCAAAGACGTCGGCCACATGCTGGGCGCTCTTGGTGAACGAGATGATGTAGCGGTGCGCCATCTTCTTGCCATAGCGCTTTTGGATGGAGCCGATAGCGCGGAAAGTATCGATGACCTCGCGCGTCATGGGCTGCAGGTCGCCATGGATACCGTTCTCGTGGATATCCTTGAGGGCGCGGGCGTGCACCACGGAGTGCTGACGGAACTCCATCTCGACCATATGGAAGC
>USCS01000073.1 GCA_900552875.1 uncultured Collinsella sp.
CTCGATGGCACGGGAGGCAAAATCATTGCCGTCGACCTTTTCGCCGGGGAAGGCGACAAAGATCGTCCCCTCCTCGACCTGACGCGAGTCGATAACGCACCCGCGGCATACCCGATCGACTTCTTCCGTCACGGTTCGGGCCCCCGTTGAGGCCGCGAGGTTGTTGACGGCGATCTCTATCATTGCAGCTCCCCTGTAAACCTAATAATGCTATCGGCGTATTGTATCCCAGTGCCATGCGCGCGTGGTGCAGGGCATGTGAACACCCTTCAGAACAAAGGGCAGACCACGCTCAAGATTGTAACCCCCTACTTCGTGCGCGGGATACCTAGCACGTCGAGCGCATTGGCCATAATGGACTGGAATGGCACCGCGGCGGCATCCGAGCCGCTCGGCGTTCCATCGAGTGTGATATAGCACAGCACCTTGGGCGATTGTGCCGGCGCAAAGCCCATAAAGGACGACATGTAGTTCTCCTTGAGGTAACCGCCGTTCTCGTCAGCACGCTCGGCCGTACCGGTCTTGCCCGCCACGTCATAGCCATCGACCGCACCGCCAACGCCCGTGCCTTCGGACACGACCGTCTGCATGCACGATGTCACCTGGGCGGCAGCGTCCTCCGAAATCGCACGCTCGCCTTCGCCCCAGTCCTTCTCATCACCCTTGCTGGACTTATAGAAGTGCGGAGTCATCATCACGCCGCCGTTCGCGATGCCGCCCACGGCACGTGCGACCTCGATCGGCGAGACGGACAGCGCCTGGCCAAAGCTCATCGAGCCCAGCGTGGCGCCGTCGTACTGGTCGCGCTCCTTGACGATGCCCAGGCTCTCACCCGGAAAATCGACACCGGAGCTATGACCGATACCCCACTTGTCCACATAGGTGGCAAAATCATCGGCACCGATCTTGCGTCCCACCAGGACAAAGCCCACATTGGACGAACGGCGCATCATCTCGCGCACGTCCATGGTCATGGTGTAGTCGCGCTTATCGGCGTCGGTAACGGTGTCGTCGCCGACCTTAATGCTCGCCGGTACCTCAAACGACGTGCTCGAACGCACGGCACCCAAGTCGAAGCCGGCACCGGCCACGAGCGTCTTAAAGACCGAGCCGGGCTCGTAGGCATCGGTAACCAAACGCAAGTTCATGTCCTCGGTCTTGGCGTTTTCCAGATCGGTCTGGTCATATGTCGGATACGAGCATGCCGCCAGAATCTCGCCCGTCGTGGGATCGGTGACCAGGGCCGAGCCATTCTTGGCCTTGGTCTTTTCGACCGCCTCGGCCAGGGCGTCCTCGGCGGCACGCTGGATATTGACATCGAGCGTCGTCACGATGTCCACGCCGTCAACCGCCGCCACCTTTTTATAGGCGCCGCCCGCGATATAGCTACCGTCCCTCGCCCGCTCGCGCACCAGCGAACCGTTCGTTCCGGTCAAAAGCTTGTTGTACTGTTTTTCGAGGCCCGTCAGACCGTCGTTGTCCACGTTTACCACGCCAAGCACCTGCGATGCCAGGTTGCCGTAGGGGTACACGCGCTTCATGGCCTGCTCAAAGAGCACGCCTGGCAGGTTCTTCTTCTCCAGCGCCGCGACATCATCCTCGTCCACCTGACGTTTGATATACACCCAGGTGCCATCCGACTCAACGAGCTCGCGACAGGTCTTTTTATCGATGCCCGTAGCTTTGACCAGTGCCGATACCGTCTTGTCAACGTCCTCGATAAGCTGAGGATTCACAGCGATGTTGCGGCATTCGACCGACGACGTCAGCACGTTGCCGTTACGGTCGTAGATGGTACCGCGCTTGGCATACAGCGTCTGCGCAAGCAAGCGACGTGCATCGGCGCGGTCGCGTAACTTATCGGCTTCCACGATTTGATAGTCGGCAAGGCGAAGGACGCCCAAACCCAAGCCAAACCCGATAAAGCCCATGACGGCTTTGCGACGGGGCAGCGGCGTGCCCGTGAGCCATTCGGTCGACGAGCTCTTGCGCGGTCTGGTGTTATGCATTTGAGGGCCACTCGAGCCACGGAGACGCGACGCAGGGTCGTTGCCATAGGACGGCCTCGCGTTGTAAGATGGCCGACCCGTTCCTTGATAACCAGAACGTCCCCGCGATGAGGGACGTCCAGAACCGCGACCCCCGTCGGAGCCGCGGCGATAGTCATTTGTCATACTCAGCTACCGTCTTGTTACTGAGCGGTCGCGGTCGAGCTAGCGCCCGCGGCTGCATCCTGCGAAAAATCAAGTGTAACGCTCTCGCTGGGCTCCACCATGCCATAAGCGCCCGCAAGGTCGCGAATGCGCGTGTCGGCACCATAGACCGAATGCATGACCTCCAGGTCGGAGCTCTCGTCGGTCGCCTTCTCGAGCGTGTTGGTAAGCGCGGCGTTGCTGTTGAGCACCTGGGCCGTAACGCCGGCGAGCGCCACACGGGCGACACCGATCGTCATGAAGATGGCCGCAATGATGCAAAACGTTTTAAGAACGCTCATGAAAACCGGGCTTACCGCCTGGTTTGCCTGACGGCCCGCGCCCGTGTAGACATCAAAGCGCGGCGTGCGCTGCTCGTGGGGAGCAACGGGAGCCTGCGGTGCCTCACGATAGGCGGGCATGGCGTTCATATCATAGGCGAGTGCTGCGTTTGAGTTGTTGTAGCCCATGATATGCCGCCTCCCATCCCGAGTACGTTGGTAGTGTGTTTAAGCTTCGTTTGTGGTACGAGCGGGAGGTCCAATATCGCGCGGTCGCGTCTACAGACGCTGCGCCACGCGGATCTTGGCTGATCTCGCCCGAGGGTTGCGCGCAACCTCATCGGGTTGGGCAACCAGGGGTTTGCGGGTGATGACCTTGAGTATCGGCACGTTGCCGCACACGCACACCGGAATCTCCGGCGGACACGTGCACCCCTGGCTCATCTCCTTAAAGTGGTTCTTTACGATACGGTCCTCGAGCGAGTGATACGAGATGACGCAGATGCGTCCGCCCGGGTTGAGCCACCTTGTGGCGGCGTCAAGCCCTCGCTCGAGCACATCGAGTTCGTGATTGACCTCGATGCGAATGGCCTGGAAACTTTTCTTGGCTGGGTGTCCGCCATGCCGACGAGCGGCAGCGGGGATACCAGCCTTGATGATCTCGACAAACTGACCGGTGGTTTCGATCGGCTCATGCTCGCGGCGGCGCACGATCTCACGTGCGATCTGTGAGGCGAACTTCTCTTCGCCATAGACGCGTAGAATCCGGGCGAGGTCGTGTTCGTTATAGGTGTTGATGACCTCAGCTGCGTTTAAGGTGTTGTTACCCGGATCCATCCGCATGTCCAATGGGGCGTCCTCGTTGTACGAAAAGCCCCTGCCAGGGATATCGAGTTGCGGCGACGAAACGCCCAAGTCGAACAGGAAGCCATCGACCCCGGGCACCTCGGCCGAGCAAAGCAGCTCGTCCAAGTCGCCGAAGTTGCCCTTCAGCAGCTGGTGCGGTACGCCGGGAACCTCGCGGTCCAGACGGGCGCCAGCGGCCTCGAGGGCCATGTCGTCCTGATCGACGCCGAGCAAAAGGCCGGTCTCCCCCACCTGTGCGGCCATCTTTACCGAATGGCCGGCACCGCCAAGGGTGCAGTCGCAGACGACGGAACCGCTCTTTAGCTGCAGCGACTCAAGCACTTCGCCGAGCATGACAGGTTCATGCCGATATTCTTGTGTCAAGATCCCACGCTCCATCCGTTACTCGTGCCTTGCCCTTACGAGAAGAAGAGGTCCAGCAGGGCCTCGTCATCATCGTCCTCATCGGCCGTAGCGCGGTCCCAAACCTCAAGGTGGTCGTAGTTGCCCACAACCGTGACCTCGCGGTCGAGGTTCGCCTGCTTGCGGAGAGACTCAGAAAGACCGATACGACCTGCGCTGTCCACATCCATCGACGTGGTGCGCTTGTTGATCGCCCTCATGAGCTTCTGGTCGTTGATGTCACGCGGGTTAAAACCCTCGTGGCCCTCACGACCCGCGAAGAGTCCTTCGACCCACTTATCGAAGGCCTCGGCAGAGAACACGTACAGAGCATCGACATCCAGGGCTTTGAACACGCGAACGTGCTCTCCAAGCTCCTCACGAAGGGGTGCAGGCAGGGATAGACGACCTTTTGCATCGAGATTGCGCTCGTATGCACCCGTCATTCCCATGTGCGCCCTCCCCTCGGTTACTCAGATGGCACGTACGCGGGGAACCACCCCGCCTGTCGACGTCATCAATAATATGGGGAACCGCCCCATTTTTCAACACCTTTCCCCACCCCACCCCACCACTCCACCCCCAATATGTTGTAAAACACCCCCGAGCATATGTTCGAAAACACAATATGTTGTGTTTACAGCAAAGGCGGGATGCCACCTGTAGAACCACGCCCGCGAACCTCAACCTTCAAGTTGACCTTGAGGCGATTTTTACGTCCCTTTACACGCCGTTCACATCGCCCCCAAACTCCCCCACCCACGGCACACACGGCCCACCACCGCGTCGGTGTCTGGCGAAAAATGGGGTGGGCCCCAGATTGCCCATGCGCGCAAAAGTGCGTCTCGGCAATCTGGGGCCCGTCCCCTTTAATATTTATAAATATGCAGGTCAGCGAGGTGCTAGCGATGTGCCAACGGATGCGCCGCCAGATAGACCTCGGTCAGTTGCGTGCGGTCGACATGCGTGTAGACCTGCGTGGTCGAAATATCGGCATGGCCCAAAATCTCCTGCAGCACACGCAGGTCGGCACCGCCCGCGAGCATGTGGGTGGCAAAGGAGTGGCGCAGGGTGTGGGGATGGAGCCCAACCAGCCCCACCTGGCGCCCATACCGCTCGCATATCGCATGCACGGCCTGGCGCGACAGGCGACGTCCGTTCTTATTTAAAAAGACCGCCGAGGTCTCCGTCCCGTGAGCATGGGCGGCCAGGAGAGTGCGCCCGTCACCTATATAGCGTGTCAGGGCACGCGCCGCGCTTCCCACCAACGGGGCCAGACGCTCCTTGGAGCCCTTACCGCGCACCAGGACAAACCCGTCATCGATATGGATATCGCCCACATCGAGCCCAACCAGCTCACTCACGCGCAAGCCGCAACCGTAAAGCACTTCCAAGATGGCGTGATCGCGCAGTCCCATCTCGCCCTCGGGAAAGTCTTGATCGAGCAGTGCCGAGACGTCCTCCACCGAAAGGTATTCCGGCAGGCGATCTGCCTTTTTGGGCAGGCGCAACGCCGCCGTCGGGTTTTGGGCCACGGCCCCATCGCGCACCAAAAAGGCATGCAGGCCCTTCACGGCAGCAAGCGCGCGCTCCACCGAGGCGTCGGAATAGCCTCCGTCGCGGCGATCGGCAACAAAGCCCTCCACGACCTGACGGGTCACCTCTTCAAAAGACGCAATGTCAGCCCGCTCCAGATAGGCGCAGTACGTCGTCAGGTCACGACGATAGGCCGCAATCGTGTTGCGCGCCAAGCCCCGCTCGACCGCGAGGTAATCGAGATACTCCCCCGCCGCCACGGCGAGCGACGAGGGAGTAGCTTCGGTATGTTCCTTATTCGCCGGCACCCTTAGTCCGTAGCGAGGTTCTTGGGCGTCACCTGCAAGCGATCGACGCCCTCATGCTGGCCGATCGAGGCGCGTACGAACTCGCGGAACAGCGGCTGCGGGTTGGTCGGGCGGCTCTTGAACTCGGGATGAGCCTGGGTGGCCACATACCACGGATGTACGTCGCGCGGCAGCTCGACCATCTCGACCAGACGCTCGTCGGGCGAAAGACCCGAGATAACCAGACCGGCGTCCTCGAGCTGGTCACGGAAGGCGTTGTTGAACTCAAAACGGTGACGGTGACGCTCGTAGACGAGCTCCTCGCCGTATGCCTCGCGCGCGAGGGTATCGGCGGCGAGCTTGCACGGATAGGCGCCCAGGCGCATGGTGCCGCCCTTCTCGGTCACGTCCTCCTGCGAGCTCATCAGGTCGATGACACTATACGGGCCGTCCGGATCGAACTCGGAAGAGCTGGCGCCGGCAAGGCCGACCACGTTGCGGGCGAACTCGCACACGGCTACCTGCATACCCAGGCAAATGCCCAGATACGGAATCTTGTGCTCGCGGGCGAACTCGGCCGCGAGGATCTTGCCCTCCAGGGCGCGCTTGCCAAAGCCGCCAGGGACCAAGATGCCCGAGGCGTCACCCAGGACCTCGGAGACGTTCTGCTCGTCGAGGCTCTCGCCATCGACCAGCTGCACGTCAACGTGGCGATCGTAGAACACGCCCGCGTGGTGCAGGGCCTCGATAACCGACAGGTAGGCATCGGGCAGCTGCGTATACTTGCCCACGACGGCGATCTTCACCTTGTCGGCGTGCTGGTTGGCATGGTTCTGCTTGCGCAGGAACTCGTTCCACTGACTCATGTCGCGCTCACGCGGGTCCAGACCCAGACGCTCGCAAATGCGCAGGTCAAAGTCCTGCTCGGCGAGCAGCTGCGGAACATCGTAGATGCTCGCGCAGTCCTCGTTGGTAAAGACGCAGTCGGTGTCGACGTCGCAGAAGCTTGCGATCTTGCCGCGGATGGCATCGTCGATATGGTGATCGGAGCGCAGAACGATAATATCGGGCTGGATACCAAAGCTGCGGAGCTCCTTGACGGAGTGCTGCGTCGGCTTGGTCTTGACCTCGTGGGCGGCGGCGATATAGGGAACGAGCGACACGTGGATGTAGCAGACGTTCTCGGGGCCGGCCTCCTTGCGATACTGGCGGATGGCCTCGACAAACGGCTGCGACTCGATGTCGCCGATGGTGCCGCCCAACTCAGTGATGACCACGTCGGAGCCGGTCTGCTCCTCAATACGACGGAACTTATCCTTAATGGCGTTCGTGACGTGCGGAATCACCTGTACGGTGCCGCCCAAAAAGTCACCGCGACGTTCACGGGCGATCAGGCTCTTATAGATGGCACCAGTCGTAAAGTTGGAATCGCGGGTCAGGTTCTCGTCAATAAAGCGCTCGTAGTGGCCCAGGTCCAGATCGGACTCGTAACCGTCCTCGGTCACAAAGACCTCACCATGCTGGAACGGGCTCATGGTGCCGGGGTCGACGTTCAGATAAGGGTCGGCCTTTTGCATCGTTACCTTGTAGCCGCGCGACTTGAGCAGACGGCCCAGCGAGGCCGCGGTAATACCCTTGCCCAGAGACGAAACCACGCCGCCGGTCACGAACACATGCTTGGTCATATTGAGTTACCTGCGCTTCCCGTAGAAGTTGTCCATACACATCTTACGGGTCTTCATTGTAATACTCGCGACGCGCGCCGCACGCATTTTTTCTTACGCGCAATCGCATTTCTCCATCTCGAAACAAAACGCCGTCCGGTTGCCCAGGCGGCGTCGTTTCCACTATGAATGCACGCTGTTATCGATCGGCGGCTTCATCCTCGATCAAGTCCTTCACGAGCATACCGGCACGGATGCCCTCTAGATACCATTCGCCACGCTCCGTGAGACAAATACCATTTGCGAGCTGGCCGCCGTCGTCGCTGTAGCGCGAGACGACCTCGATGATGTCTTCGGATTCCAAGCGTTCAATTGCCGCGCGGG
>USCS01000074.1 GCA_900552875.1 uncultured Collinsella sp.
CGACGCCCGCAGCCTAAGCAGGACAAAGTCTTCAGCAGCTTGGACTGGCTGCTCCACATGAGAACCGTTCAGCGGTTCGGGGAAACCGTTGGGCGATAAAATATTCTCGCAAGCTGATAATATTCTTGCATCAAACAGAAACCTTGAGTACTATCCCAATCAAGCGCGGTGTTCAGACCGAACTGTGCCTCCCGGTGTGAACACCGCGCTCACGCTCTCTCAATTGATCGTAAGGAGAAAAACATGAGCAAGACCGTCGTGTCTTCCGATAACGCACCCGCAGCCATCGGCCCGTATTCCCCCGGTATCCAGGCCGGCAACATGGTGTTCCTGTCCGGCCAGCTGGGCATCGATCCCGCGACCGGCAAGATGCCCGAGGGCGTCGAGGCCCAGGCCAAGCAGTCCCTCGCCAACGTCGAGGCCCTGCTGACCGCTGCCGGCGCTACCTTTGCCGATGTCGTCAAGACCACGGTCTACCTGGCCGACATCGCCGACTTCGCCGCCGTGAACGAGATCTACGCCTCCAAGTTTGAGGCCCCGTTCCCCGCGCGCAGCGCCTTCCAGGTTGCCGCCCTTCCGGCTGGCGGTCTGGTCGAGATCGAGGTCGTTGCCGCTCTCTAAGGCGTTGGCCACAACTAAACATGATATGCAAAAAGACCCTGCAGCGCGTGCGAGCTGCAGGGTCTTTTATCAAGTGACGGATCGCTTGTGGAGCCGCACTCCATTTTGCTCGTTAGCCTTCCTTGCGGACTTTTTGCAGGTAGCGGTAGACGCTGGGCTCCGAGATGCCCAGCGAGGTGGCGGCGCAGGCCACGGCGCCCTTGAGCATGAACACCCCGTTGCCGTTGAGGTGGCGAATGACATCCACGCGGTCGCTCTGACCAAGCGACGCTACATCCAGCCCGCGCGCGCTCAGCAACTCGGCAATGCTGCGGTCGATGAGCTCCTGTGTGGACTCCGAAAGGCTTTCGACCTCGATAGGGGCGGGCTCCGTGCGCGTCGGCGCCGCGTCGAAGCACGCCATGAGCTGCTGCGCCATGGCGTTGATGGAGCGCACGGTCGAGAGGTCGGTGTTAACGCAGAGCATACCGACGATCTCGTCATTCTCGCGGATAAAGTACGTCGCTGACTCCAACGTCTTGCCTCCGGCGCCGCGGCCCTCGTAGCCCGTAATAAACGGCAGGTCGCGATACTTGGCGTCGTGCATGATCTTGAGCGCCAGATCGGTGGCGGGGCCGCCGACCTTGCGGCCGCTCACGATGCCGTTGCGAATATCGACGATGGCGTGGTCGGGATCCGAGAAATCGTGCAGCACGATTTCGCTGTTTTTGCCGAGTATCTGCTCCAGAAAATCGACCATCGGCAAAAAGCGACGTACGGTCTCGTTCACGGGCAACTCCTTTGGGTGAAATCGGAAATGTTCATAACAAATTTTTCTCATGGTAACACGCTGCCCATCATCTCGTATATCCGCAGGTACATTGCGTAATGCAGACGAACGGTAGGAATTTAGCGGTAAACGGTCGACCAAAAGAAAAGTTAGATGTTATTTTGACCAGACACTTTCCTGACCTGCGGAAATGCGTTATTTCAGCTGAAGAATAGTCTGATAACAAAAAATTATTATTGAGAATGAGAATCATCTTTAATACGATATGCAATGAAGGCACAACCTCAACCCCGCACTGCGTCACAATAGAGCGTTAGATGCGAAAACAACTACTTCGAGGATTGGTGGTCAAATGACCCAGGAGACGGTTACGAACGGCACTGAAGCCCTGTTCACTCGCGAAGGCATGCCTCCCGTTAAGGAAATGATCCCGTGTGCCCTTCAGCACGTACTGGCATCGTTTGCCGGCATCATTACCCCGGCGGTCATCATGGCCGGCGTCTACGGCTTTAATAGCCAGCAGAGTACCGACATCATCCAGGTCGCGCTCATTCTTTCGGCGATCGATACGGCCCTTCAGGCCTTCGCTCCCTTCCGTCGCATCGGCGGCGGCCTGCCCATCGTCATGGGCGTTTCGTTCGCGTTCCTGCCGGCCCTGCAGGCCATGGGTGCCTCGGGCTTTAGCTTTGGTGCGCTGCTGGGCGGCGAGATCGTCGGCGGCGCCGTCGCGGTCCTCTTTGGTCTGGCCTACAGCAAGATCAAGTGGCTGTTCCCGCCCGTCGTGACCGGTACGGTCATCTTCTCCATTGGCGTCTCTCTCTATCCCACGGCCGTCAAGTATATGGCCGGCGGTATGGGCACGCCGCTGTGGGGCACCCCGCAGGCGTGGTGCGTCGCTCTTATCACCTTCGCCGTGGTCTTTGCGCTCGCCAACTTTGGCAAGGGCACGCTCAAGCTGGGATCCGTGTTCTTTGGCATGATCGTTGGCATGATCGTCTCCATCCCCTTTGGCATGATCGACTTCTCCAGCGTCGCCACCGCTCAGGTCTTCGCCCTTCCCAAGCTCATGCCCTACGCGCTCGAGTTTGATCCCGAGGTCTGCATTACCCTCGCCGTCGTGTTCCCCATGGTCGCCATCCAGGTTATCGGCGACGTCTCCGCTGCCTGCCTTGGTTCCATCGACCGTATGCCCACCGAGCGCGAGCTCTCCGGCGCTATCGTGTCCCAGGGCCTCACCTCTATGGTCGGCGGCCTGCTGGGCGGTCTTCCCACCAGCGCCCTTGGCCAGAACGTGGGCATCATCTGCTCCAACAAGGTCGTCAACAAGTGGGTCTTTGTGATCATCGCGGCCGTCTTTGCCATCGCCGGTCTGTTCCCGCAGCTCTCTGCTGTCCTTTCCGCTATCCCGCAGCCCGTCATCGGCGGCGCGACCGTCGGCGTCTTTGGCACCATCACCATGAACGGCGTGCGCATGTTCACCCGCGAGGGCCTCACGCAGCGCACTACCACCATCGTCGGCACCTCCGTCGTCTTTGGCCTGGGTATCTGGATGGCCAGCGGTTGCCTTGCCGGCGAGGGTATGCCCGCCTGGGTGTCCACCGTCATCGGCTCCAATGCCGTAACCCCCACCGCCATCATGGCCATTGTCCTTAACCTGATCCTTCCGCAGACGCCGGTCGTGGCTCAGCACATCGATGCTGCCAAGGACGCTGCCGTGGATCTGGTCTTGCCCGAGAGCAAGAAGTAACCAATTCGGTGCTATTCGTCGGCGGACGCATCGCCTCGTCCGCCGACGTCACGCGGCGCCAAGCCGCACTTCAAAGGGTTGTCCCTTTGGTGAAGCGTTGACGGGAGAGGGCCCGTTTCCGGTGTAGGCCGGCGCTTCGCACTCCGCCATGTCAGAGGTGTCAAACCCCGCCCCTGATGTTGAAGGGAGCATCCATGCTTCTGGTCGCTAACGGTTCCGTCTTTACTCGCAACGCTCAGACCCCGTTCATTCCAAACGGTGCGGTCGCCATTGACGGAGATACGATCGTCGAAGTGGGCCCCGAGTGCGAGCTCAAGGCCAAGTACCCGGATGCCGAGTACGTCGACGCCCAGGGCAACCTCATCATGCCCGGACTTATCAACTGCCACACCCACATCTACTCGGGTCTGGCGCGCGGCCTTGCCATTAAGGGCTGCAATCCCACCAACTTCCTGGAGATTCTTGAGCAGCAGTGGTGGAAGATCGACGACAACCTGACGCTCGACGGCACCAAGGCAAGCGCCTATGCCACGATTTTGGACTCCATTCGCGATGGCGTCACCACGATCTTCGATCACCATGCGAGCTTCTGTGAGATCCCGGGTAGCCTCTTTACCATTAAGGACGCAGCTCAGGAGCTGGGCATGCGTTCGTGCCTGTGCTACGAGGTCTCCGATCGCCGCGGCCAGGAAAAGTGCGACCAGGCCATTGCCGAGAACGCTGAGTTTGCCCAGTGGGCCGCCAAGGAGCGTCGCGATAACGACAACCATATGATCGCCGCCATGTTTGGCGGTCACGCCACCTTTACGCTGTCGGACGAGACCATGGACAAGATGGCCGAGGCCAACAACGGCCTGACCGGCTTCCACATCCATGTGTGCGAGGGCATGAACGACGTGTGGGATTCCCGCCTCAACCGCGGCGGCATCAGTCCCGTCGAGCGCCTGCTGCAGCACAACCTGCTGGGTCCCGACACCATGCTGGGCCACTGCATCCACGTGACGCCTGCCGAGATGGATATCGTCAAGGAGTCCGGCACCTGGCTCGTCAACAACCCCGAATCCAATATGGGCAACGCCGTAGGCTGCGCCCCCGTGCTCGAGTTCTTCCGCCGCGGCATTCCCGTGTGCATGGGCACCGACGCCTACACCCACGATATGCTCGAGAGCCTCAAGGTCTTCCTGATCATTCAGCGTCACAACGCCGCCATGCCCAACGTGGGCTGGTGCGAGGCCATGACGATGCTGTTCGAGAACAACGCCAAGATGGCGAGCAAGTACTTCGATCGCAAGCTCGGTGTGCTCGAGGCCGGCGCTGCCGCCGACGTCATCGTCATGGACTACAAGCCCTTTACGCCGCTGAGCGAGGAGAACATCGACGGCCACATGCTCTTTGGCATGATGGGCAAAAACTGCCGCACCACCATCATCAACGGCCGCGTCCTGTACAAGGATCGCGAGTTCGTTGGCATTGATGAGGAAAAGATCAACGCGTGGACCATGGCTGAGTCCAAGAAGCTCTGGAGCACGCTCAACGATCGCGCCTACTAATTACAAGTAGATTCACGCGCGTCGGATGTTTCGCCGCATCCGGCGCGCGCATAGGCGGCCTCCGCGGGGTCGCCGGCGCTGTGCTAGCGCTACACCGTATTTGCGCCCGTCGCGCGGTCTCGCCGGGCGTTACAGAGAGGAGCTCATTATGAGCGACATCATGAGGCCGATCCCGTTTTCGCAGCTGATGAACTGGATCATCGAGGAGCAAAAGACTCAGGGCGCCGTCTTTGGCGTGCGCAAGATGGTCACGACCAACCAGGAGGGTGCGCTTCCCATTTTTGACGAGCGCATCGAGACTCCGTTTGGCCCGGCCGCCGGCCCCAACACGCAGCTGGCCCAGAACATCGTGGCATCCTACGTGGCCGGCTCCCGCTTCTTTGAGCTCAAGACCGTTCAGGTTATGGACGGCGAGGAGCTCTCCAAGTGCGTCAACAAGCCCTGCATTGTGGCGCAGGACGAGTGTTACAACTGCGAATGGTCGACCGAGCTCGAGGTTCCGCAGGCCTTTGCCGAGTACGTGAAGGCATGGTTCGCCTGCCACCTGATCGCTCGCGAGTACGGCCTGGGCAGCCCGAACGGTTTTGTCTTTAACATGTCCGTGGGCTATGACCTGGAGGGCATCAAGAGCCCTAAGGTCGACGCCTACATCGAGGGCATGAAGGACGCCAGCGGCTCTGACGTCTGGAACGAGTGCCGCACGTGGGCGCTCGCTAACTTGGACAAGTTTGAGCATGTCGACGCCGCGTTTGTCGAGTCCATCCCGGCGCGCGTCTCCAACTCCATCACCGAGTCCACGCTGCATGGTTGCCCGCCGGCGGAGATCGAGCGCATCGCGACCTATCTGATCACCGAGAAGGGCCTCAACACCTACATCAAGTGCAACCCCACGCTGCTGGGCTATGAGTTTGCACGTCAGCGCCTCAATGAGCTGGGCTTTGACTACATCGTCTTCGACGATACGCACTTCCGCGAGGACCTGCAGTGGGCCGACGCCGTGCCCATGTTCGAGCGCCTGATTGCCCTATGCGCCGAGCACGGCCTGGAGTTTGGCGTCAAGCTGACCAACACGTTCCCCGTCGACGTGACGAGGGACGAGTTGCCCTCCACCGAGATGTACATGTCGGGCCGTTCACTGTTCTCGCTGACCATCGAGGCTGCCCGTCGCATTACCGAGCAGTTCGATGGCAAGCTGCGTATCAGCTACTCCGGCGGTGCCACGGTCTACAACATCCGCGCCCTGTATGACGCCGGCATTTGGCCCGTCACCCTGGCGACCGACGTGCTCAAGCCCGGTGGCTACGAGCGCTTTAGCCAGATGGCCGGCGAGTTTGCCGACCTCGATGGCAAGCCGTTCGCGGGCGTCTCTCTCGACGCCGTGACCGCGATCCAGACCGACTCGCTCACCAACCCGCTCTACAAGAAGCCGCTGCGCCCGCTGCCCGACCGCAAGGTCGCCGGCAAGAGCCCGCTTTCCGATTGCTTTACCACGCCGTGCCGCACGAGCTGCCCCATCCAGCAGGATATTCCCGCCTATCTGGCGGCTGTTGACGAGGGCCGCTACGAGGACGCGCTCAACATCATCATCGAGCGCAACGCCCTGCCGTTCATTACCGGCACCATCTGCCCGCATCCCTGCGGCCGTGCCTGCGAGCGTGCATTCTACGAGCCCGAGGGCGCCCAGATCCGCGCCAGCAAGCTCAAGGCCGCCCGTGAGGCCATGACCGCCGTGCTGCCCAAGCTGCGCGCCCAGGCCATCGCCAACGACGGCGAGCGCAACGTTGCCGTTATCGGCGGCGGCCCGGCCGGTCTGGCGACGGCGTTCTTCCTGACGCGCGCCGGCGTGCCCGTCACCATCTTTGAGGCCCGCGATTCTCTCGGCGGCGTGGTCCGTCACGTGATCCCCGAGTTCCGTATCGCGAGCGACGATATCTCCCACGATGCCGAGCTCTGCCTGGCCTTTGGCGCCAAGGTGCAGCTCAACGCTCGCGTGGATTCCATCGACGAACTCAAGGCCCAGGGCTTTACCGACGTGGTCGTGGCCACCGGTGCCTGGATGCCCGGCTCTGCGGGCCTGGGCGAGGGTGCCGAGCTCGATGTGCTGGAGTTCCTCGAGGCCGCCAAGAAGGGCGAGAAGCTCGAGCTGGGCGAGGACGTCGTGGTCATCGGCGCCGGCAACACCGCCATGGACGCGGCTCGCGTGGCCAAGCGCCTGGCTGGTGTGAAGAACGTGCGCCTGGTGTATCGCCGCACCAAGAAGCAGATGCCCGCCGACGAGGAAGAGCTCGATTTTGCTCTTGCCGACGGCGTTGAGTTCTGCGAGCTGCTGGCGCCCAAGGCGCTCAACGGCGCCGTGCTGACCTGCGATGTTATGGAGCTTGGCGAGCCGGATGCAAGCGGCCGTCGCAGCCCCGTCGCCACGGGCGAGACCGTCGAGCTTCCCGCCACCACGGTGATCTGCGCCGTGGGCGAGGGCATCGATGCCAGCCTGTACGATGCCGCGGGCGTCGAGCACGACCGTCGCGGCCGCCTTGCTGCCACCTCCACCGGCG
>USCS01000075.1 GCA_900552875.1 uncultured Collinsella sp.
ATGGCAAAGGTCTTTTGTGCGAGGGCCACGTTGTGGCCCTTAAGGAGCTCAAAAATATCGCGAGCAGAATGCCCGCAGGCGAGGATGAGGTGCTTTGTCTCGATTGGCTCACAAGCGGCGTCTTGGGACGATTGGACATCAATACCGGTGATGGCGCCAGACGCGTCGATGCGAATGTCGACGAGCTTCGTTCGATAACGGACGACACCTCCGAGCTGCTCGATGCGCTGGGATATAGCGGTGACAACCGTGGGAAGGATGTCGGAGCCAATGTGCGGCTTGGCATCCCACAGAATATCGCGGGGCGCACCCGCCTCGACGAAGGTTTCGAGGATAAGGCGATGGGCGGGATTTTTGGTTCCCGTATTGAGTTTGCCGTCCGAGAAGGTTCCCGCGCCGCCCAGGCCAAACTGGATATTGCTCTCGGGGTCGAGGATGCGCTCCTTTAGAAAGAGATCGATCGCCTGCGAGCGGCGAAATGCCGGGTCGCCGCGCTCGATGAGCAAGGGCTTAAGACCTGCTTCGGCGAGCGTAAGCGCAGCGAAAAGGCCGGCGCATCCGGCGCCGACAACGACAGGGCGTTCTTGAGGTGCGTCGGAGGCGGGGGAGGGGAATGAAGGCTCATCGTCTTCTATCGCGCGTACGCGCGAGTGGTCACGCTCGGCAACGCTGTCGACCGCTTCTCGCTCGAGGTGGGGACTAGTCAGCTCAACACGAAAGCTCAGGATAAAATGGACGTCTCGTTTTTTGCGAGCGTCGATTGACTTGCGGTGGAGCTCGATGGACTTGATCTCGGAGTCCTTGCAACGTAAGACGCGCTTGGCGACTCGCTTGCCAACAATGAGGCAGGCATTTTCATCGCCGGCTTCATCGAGCGACGCGTTGACTTGGGTGATTTCGATCATCGAGGTCTCCTTAGAGGCAAGAAAGAGGCCGTCCGGTATCCCAGGCGGCCCGAATGCGTTTTTGATTATAGACTGCGCGGCTACAGGCTGCTTGCAGCGCGAATGCCCGAGATCCAGGCCCACGCAAGGTTAAAGCCTCCGCAATCGGCGTCGATGTCGAGCGCTTCACCGCAGACGTAAAGCGGGGCGTCGACAACGCTGCGCGCGCGTAGGCTGGGTGTTGAGATGCTCTCGACAGATATGCCACCACGCGTGACCTGCGCTGAGCGCTCCTCGGCCGTTCCCTCGACGAGCAACTTAAAGTGTTTGAGGATCGAGACCAGGTGGATGACATCGTTGGAGCCTGGATGGCACTGCTCGAACGCTGTGCAGACGACGCGGGAGAGTTGCGGGGCGAGCATGCCGTCGAGCCAACGGGGATCGCGGGGCGAAAAGCCGCCGAGCAGCTCAACGCGCCGGTTGAGCATATCGAGCAACTCGTCTTTGGAGAGGTCGGGGAAAACGTCGAGCAGGATCGTATCGCCGTGCTGGATACGGCGAGAGAGGTTGAAGACAGCGACGCCCGAGATACCGAAGGTTCGAAACAGCACCTCACCGTCTTCGTGCCAGAGCTCATTATGATTGCGGGCGAGCGTCAAGCGGGCACGGACGCGCAGGCCATCCAACGTTTTGAGTGCCGCCCGATCGCCAACGACCGTTGCCGATACGGGGCAGAGGATGGGGCGCAGCGAAGTGAGGGGGAGGCGAAACGTATCGGCGATACCGGTGGGTTTGCCGCCCGTAGCGATAATTACGGCATGTGCCTGCAGGGCCTCGTTCTTGCGAGGGACATCGGTGAGCGCTTTCCGAAGCGAGCGGAGCTCCGATTTTCGGTCATCGTGCTTTTTTGCCTTGAGTGCCCGCGCTGGACGGTCTATTTGGAGTGCCCAGCCTTCGGAAGCTTTGTGCGCCGAGGCAGCGTTGGCTCCGCAGATTAAGGTGATGCCTAGGCGGTCGCAAACGCTGAGAAGCGCGTCGCGCACCGATTCGGCGCGAAGGGAGCGCGGGTACAGCCGGCCTTCCTCGGAGGTTGTCATGATGCCCAGCGAGGAGAAGAAACCCATAAGCTCTTGTTCGGGCTGGGGGCCCATAACGGATTCGACGAATGCGGGGCGGTTATACCGCTGTGGATCAATCGATTCGTTGGAGAGGTTGCAGCGGCCGTTGCCGGTCGCAAGGAGCTTAAGGCCGCAGGCGACATCGCGCTCAACGATGCAGACGCTTTTGCCAGCGCGTGCGGCCGTAATGGCGGCGGCGAGGCCTGAAGCCCCGCCGCCGATTACCAGGACGTCATAGAAGGCGCTCGTGTTCACTTAGGCCTCGTCGGTCTCGTGCGGGGTAATAGCCTCGACGGCAGAGACTGCCTTGGGCAACATGCCATCGGGCAGCGCGGTCTCAACCTCGCCCTTATCGCAGGCCTCGGCGAGTGCCGGATTAATGGGAAGCGTGCCCAAGATGTCGAGGTTATAGCGCTCTGCGACCTCGGGGAGCTTGCTTTTGCCAAAGACCTCGATCTTCTTGCCGCAGTCGGGGCACTCGATATAGCTCATGTTCTCGACGATGCCCAGAATGGGGACGTTCATCTTCTCGGCCATGTTGACCGCCTTGGCGACGATCATCGAGACCAGGTCCTGCGGGCTCGTGACGATGACGATGCCGTCGACGGGCAGCGACTGGAAGACGGTGAGCGCGACGTCGCCTGTTCCCGGAGGCATGTCGACCAGCAGGTAGTCGATGGGGCCCCACGAGGTCTCGCTCCAGAACTGCCTAATGGCGCCTGCGATGACCGGACCGCGCCAAAGGACGGGGTCGGTCTCGTTTTGGAGCAGAAGGTTGGAGCTCATGACCTTGACGCCGTGCTCGGAGATTTCGGGCAGCATGAGGTTGCCAAGGGCATGGACGTGGCGTCCGCTCATGCCGAACATCTTGGGGATAGAGGGACCGGTGATGTCGGCATCGAGGACGCCGACCTTGTGGCCGTGACGGGCAAGCTCGGTGGCGATGGCACCGGTGACAAACGACTTGCCGACACCGCCCTTGCCGGAAAGCACGGCGATGACGCGTTTGACCTCGGACAGCGTGTTCTCCTCAAATTGCGACGGCGACGTTTGTCCGCCGGCGGCCTGTGCGTGCTCGCAACCCATGTATGACTCCTTTGTATATGTTGGGGCCGGAGCCCCGTGATGTGACACGAGCGTCATTGTACCCTCGTTTGCGAGCGGGAGTCATTTGCGATGCATTTGGGCCGAGCGTGCTTGCAATACGATGGGCCCAAGCGAATGGGCGGGCTTACTGAACTATGCTGGCGAACTCGAGGTATTGCATGCGCTGCAGCTTGTCGATCGTCGAGGTGTATGGGCTGTCTTCAGATTCCAAGTTGTAGCGCAGCCCGTCGGCACCGAGATAGCCGGCGACATTGATGGTGGGCACATCTGACCTTGTTGCAAGCAGGGCCTTTTGATAGTCGGTGAGCGGGGCGCCGATCTTATTAAGGGTAATGGCTGCAATCTCGTTTGCCCCGACGGTGTCGTAGACGTTGAGCTCGGTATTGCCGGCGATTTCATAGTTAGCCCAGACGAAATAGGTTGACTGATAGACACGGAAAGCGTGGCTTGCCGTATCTTCCTGAGGGTACAGCTCGTCGTTGAGAGTCGTTGCGGCGCTCGGCTGATGGTCGCCAAAAAAGACAAGAACAACCGGTCTGCCGATATTGCGGAGCTCGTTGATAAAGTACTCGAGGTCCCGGTCGGATGCGTTGATGCAGGTGAGATAGGTGTTGAGCGCGCTATTGGCGCCCTCGCTGGCTCCCTCGACCCAATAGTTTGTCAGCTCTTCGGCGGGAACGGTGCCATAGTCGTAGCCGCCGTGATTTTGCATCGTGACGTCAAAGATGAACTGCGGCGCTTCGTCGGTTCTAAGCAGGTCGAGTATCTTGTCGTAGGTGGCGTAGTCGCATACGCCGGCATGGTAACAGGGCGCACCTTCGAAATCGCCGATTGAAAGAAAGTCTCCAAAGCCCAGCTGCTGATAGATCTTATCTCGATGGTAGTTGACGGGGTTTTGCGGGTGCATAGCGGTAGCGGTATACCCAAGCTCTTTAAGGTCCTTTGCCAGGCTGTTGACGCCATTCATCTGATACAGCTGATAGGGGATCTTGCCTAATCCGACAAAGGCCGTTGTCGCTCCGGTCAAAAATTCGAATTCGGAGTTTGCCGTTCCGCCACCGGTGACCGAAGCGAGCATGGTGCCGCGAACAAGTGTGTCGGGAAGCGAGTTGTAGAATGCGGGGCCGGTGTACCCGGCCGCCTGGAGCTGCTCAAAGCACGAAAGGTCGCTAAAACTCTCGTTCATGACGGCAACAATCGTCGGCTTGATTTCATTGAACTGGGCAACGGCAGCCGCGCGCTGCTCGCTCGAGCCATACGTGCTGTCGTAGGCGGCGGCGAGCTCCTGCTCGATGCTCTGCGCCTCATCGGGCGTATAGCCTTCGGGCTTCTCAATGGGCAACTCGTTGACCATTTCGGTGAACGAAGTGATAAAACCCTGAGACGTATATGTGGTGATGGGCTGCCAACGGTCAAATCCAAAATCCAGCGCCTGCTCCAAGTCGATGCTGGAAAAGCCTGAGAGCCCCACAACGGTCACTAGCAGAAAAGCGCAGAGGTTAGCGGCGATTGCGGGGAAGACATGGGTGGGCGTACGGAGCTTTCGCGGTCGGATAAGCGAAAGAAGCCCCAGGGAAATCTCCAGCAGGGCGAGAGAGGTTACGATTCCGGCGGTAAAGGTAAACTCGTATCCCTCGCTCACTTCCATTGCGGTGCCAAGGGCCAAGATATCGCTTGGCAGGATGGCTTCGCCTTTAAACGTTATGACGAAGTGCTCGGCAATGCCAAGGATGCAACAGGCGACGGGCACGAGGGCCATGACGCCTCCATGACGCTGTCCCAGCAAATAAAGGGAGAGCAGAACCGTCGCGAGCAGCCCGACGGAAAACCCGAATGAGTTGGCGGGAATGCGATAGAACGTTTCGTTACAGGCAATTTCGAGTGAAACGAACGAGAGCGCTGAAACAGCGGCGATGACAAGGATGTCACGGCAAATACAGGCAACCGTTCCCGTCGCAAGATCGGTTTGGTCGATAAGTCCCGAAACCAAGGGTTCGACAAGAAGTATGACGGCGGCAGCACCGAGCGCCGAATAAGAAAGGACCCATAGGGAACTGTCCTCATTTACGAGCAATTGATTCGTAATCCATGCAGCTACCACGCCGAGCGGGATGAGGAGCGTCGCGCACCAAAAGACGCGGGCAATGGGTGGCTTTTCGTTGCGTTTGATTGAAAAAAACACGCGCACGACGACGGCGGCCACGATAAGGACGGCGATGAATATGGGCAGATTGGCCATGTCGCTCGAAGTGATTTCAAGGGGGATATCTTCGGTCATGGACGTTCCTCTGGTACAGCAAATTAAGTTCAGTATTAGATTACTGTAACCTTTCCACGGCATTTCGAGAAACAAAGCGCCCGATACGCAAAGCTAAAGGTCTGCGAATCTTGTATTACGAACATCTGTGCGCGTCGAGTGCGCTAAACTCATCGGCAGTATGATTCGATGCAATAGGAGGCAAGGAGCTTCCATGTCTGATTCTTCTATCGTTATTCGCGGCGCTCGTGAGCACAACCTCCGTGATATCGATGTTTCCATTCCGCGTGACCAACTCGTGGTCATTACCGGTCTTTCTGGCTCGGGCAAGAGTTCGCTGGCATTCGACACTATCTATGCCGAGGGCCAGCGTCGATACGTCGAGAGCCTTTCGAGTTATGCGCGCCAGTTCTTGGGCCAGATGGACAAACCCGACTTGGATTCAATCGACGGCCTTTCGCCGGCTGTCTCAATTGATCAAAAGACGACATCCAAGAACCCGCGCTCGACGGTTGGCACCGTAACCGAGATTTATGACTATCTGCGCCTGCTGTTCGCCCGTGTGGGCACCCCGCACTGTCCCGAATGCGGCCGTGTCATTGAGCGTCAGACGACCGATCAGGTTGCCGACAAGGTCTTGGCGGCGGGGGAGGGCCGCCGCGCGTTTGTGCTGGCACCGGTGGTACGCGGGCGAAAAGGCGAGTACACCAAACTGTTTGAGGACCTTCGCGCCGAGGGCTTTAGCCGCGTGCGTGTCGACGGTGAAGTGCGCTCGCTCGACGATCCGATCGATCTGGACAAGAAGTTCAAGCACGATATCGAGGTCGTGGTCGATCGCATCGTGATTCGCGAGAACTCGCTGGGCCGTATCGCCGAGTCCGTTGAACAGGCGACTGCGCTGGCGCACGGCAATGTGAACGTATACTTGCTGCCCGACCGCGACGCTCCCGAGGGGACCGAAGGCGAGTTGCTGGAGTATTCGCTGGCGTTAGCGTGCCCGGAGCATGGACACTCCATCGATGACCTGCAGCCGCGCGATTTCTCGTTCAACGCGCCCTATGGCGCGTGCCCCGAGTGCGATGGCCTGGGTTTTAAGAAGACGGTCGATGCCGAGGCCCTAATCGAAGACCCCTCGAAGTCGATCGCCGACGGGGTCTTTGGCAGCCTGTTTGGCAACTCTAACTACTATCCGCAGATTTTCGCTGCGGTTTGTAAGCACTTCAAGGTGAGCGTCGATACGCCGTGGGAGGATCTGCCTCCGCGGGTGCGTCGCGCGTTTTTAGACGGCATGGGCGACCAGAAGATTTCGGTCGACTATCAAAAGCTTGATGGGCGCCGCAGCCAGTGGGACACCAAGTTCTCGGGCGTGCGCAATATCCTGTACGAGCGCTATACCGAGACGACGAATGAGAACACCAAGGCGCGCTTGGAGAAGTACATCCGCGAGGAGCCGTGCTCGAGTTGCCATGGTGCTCGTCTGCGCCCCGAGATGCTCGCCGTTACCGTAGGCGGTAAGTCCATTTACGAGGTCTGCTGCCTATCGTGCCGCGAGTCGCTCGAGTTTTTTGAGGGCTTGGAGCTTACCGAGCGCCAACAATTTATCGGCGGGCGCATCGTTAAGGAAATCCTGGAGCGCCTGCGCTTTCTGGTCGATGTCGGACTCGACTATCTGACCCTCGATCGTGCCTCGGCGACGCTTTCTGGTGGCGAGGCCCAGCGTATTCGACTGGCAACGCAGATCGGCGCGGGTCTCATGGGCGTGCTCTATATTCTGGACGAGCCGTCCATCGGCCTGCACCAGCGGGACAACGACATGCTGCTGGACACCATGAAGCACCTGCGCGACC
>USCS01000076.1 GCA_900552875.1 uncultured Collinsella sp.
CCCGCCGTGCCATTAAGGTGCGGCGGGCGCTTGTATACCAAGGCAACCTGCCTATAATGATGCAAGTCAAAAACGCCGAGCGCATCGCACGCACTTGCATCAGGCATCCGAGAGGAGAAAACATACCCATGAAGGCACTCTACAATGACGGTTCGGTGGCCGAGCTCCCGCAGGACGAGGTCACGCACGTCATCCGCCACTCTGCCGCGCACATCATGGCGCAGGCCATCAAGCGCCTCTATCCCGAGGCCGACTTTGCCTACGGCCCCGCGACCGACAACGGCTTCTACTACGACGTCGACCTGCCCGAGGGCGTCAAGATCAGCGAGGACGACTTCCCCGCGATCGAGGCCGAGATGAAGAAGATCGTCAAGGAGAACCTCAAGTTCACCGTTTACGAGAAGCCCCGCGCCGAGGCCATCGCCCTTATGGAAGAGCGCGGCGAGAAGTACAAGGTCGAGCACATCGGCGACCTGGACGACGACGCCCGCATCACCTTCTACCAGCAGGGCGACTACATCGACATGTGCGTCGGCCCCCACATCTGCTACACCAAGGCGCTGAAGGCCTTTAAGCTCACCGGCGTCTCGGGCGCCTACTGGAAGGGCGACAAGGACAACAAGATGCTCACCCGCATCAACGGCGTCGCCTTTGCCACCAAGGAAGAGCTCGACGAGCACATGCACATGCTGGAGGAGGCCAAGAAGCGCGACCACCGCAAGATCGGCCGCGAGATGGACCTCTTTATGATGCGCGACGAGGCCCCCGGCTTCCCGTTCTTCCTGCCCAACGGCATGATCCTTAAGAACACGCTGCTGGACTACTGGCGCGAGATCCACCACAAGGCCGGCTACGTGGAGATCTCCACGCCGCTCATCATGAACAAGCAGCTGTGGAAGACCTCGGGCCACTGGGACCACTACAAGGACAACATGTACTCCACCGTCATCGACGACGAAGAGTACTGCATTAAGCCCATGAACTGCCCGGGCGGCGTGCTGGTGTACGCCTCCAAGCCGCACTCCTATCGTGAGCTGCCCATTCGCGCCGGCGAGATTGGCCTGGTGCACCGCCACGAGCTGCGCGGCGCCCTGCACGGCCTGTTCCGCGTGCGCTGCTTTAACCAGGACGACGCCCACCTGTTTGTGCGTCCCGACCAGCTGACCGACGAGATCGTGGGCGTGGTCAACCTCATCGACTCCGTGTACCAGAAGTTTGGCTTTAAGTACCACGTTGAGCTTTCCACCCGCCCCGAGGACTCCATGGGCTCCGATGAGGACTGGGCGCGCGCCGAGGAGGGTCTGCGCACCGCCCTGGAGCAGCTGCACATGGACTACGAGGTCAACGAGGGCGACGGCGCCTTCTACGGCCCCAAGATTGACTTCCACCTGGAGGACTCGCTCGGTCGCACCTGGCAGTGCGGTACCGTTCAGCTGGACTTCCAGATGCCGCTCAACTTTGACCTGGAGTACGTGGACGCCGACGGCACCAAGAAGCGCCCCATCATGCTGCACCGCGTATGCTTTGGCTCCATCGAGCGCTTCATCGGTATTCTGATTGAGCACTTTGCGGGCAAGTTCCCCACCTGGCTGGCTCCCGTGCAGGTCAAGGCGCTTCCGGTCTCGGAGAAGAGCCGCGACTACGCCCACGAGGTATGCGCCAAGCTGGAGGAGGCCGGCATTCGCGTGGTCTGCGACGACCGCGATGAGAAGATCGGCTACAAGATCCGCGAGGCCCGCAGCATCGACCGCGTGCCCTACATGCTCATTCTGGGCGAGAAGGAGGTCGAGGCCGGTAACATCTCCGTCCGCGATCGCTCCAACGAGACCGTTCAGATGAGCGTTGACGAGTTTGTGGCCAAGGTGCTCGAGGAGATCAAGACCCGCGCCTAAGGCAAGTAACACAACAATTAACAAAGGCGACCGTCCATAAAGGGCGGTCGCCTTTTTTAGTGCCGAAATAAGAAAAGCCGCTGGTTGAGCGGCTTTTTTTGTTGCTCAAAAAGGTACAGGTTTTTGTATCTTTCGAAAAGGTCATTATACGAGCAATTAATTCGCGTTTGCCCAGATTACACAAAATGTACTGCCAGTAGATACATCTCCATACCCCTCTACAAAAACCTGTACTTTTGCGACTGCGCCTAGCTGCGAGCGAGAAGCCTGTTCTAAACGCCCCTGCATTTGCGTGTGCCGCAAAGCAAGAAAAGGGGGCGAGAACATGGAGCAGACGGCACGGCGTCAAGAGCAGCTGCCGGGCGCATTTAACAGCGCCACAACCAATAGCCAGCATGGTCGTGTCCGCTGGTATCTGGTTCACACCCCCCATGGTAAAGAGCGCGAGACCTGCGAAAAGGTCCGCCACGTTATTCCGCACGGACTGATGCAGGACGCTTTTGTGATGCAAAAGGAGTTCTGGTTTAAGCGGGACGGCGCCTGGTCGCTCCAAACCAAACCCATGTACAAGGAATATTTCTTCGTCGCCACGCACGATGCAGCCGCGCTCGATAGGGCCTTGGCCCAGCTGAGCTTTGGCTGTCGCATCGCCGGCAGTAGGGAGCGGGCGTACATGCCCATGCCGGACGATGCACAGGACTGGTACCGCAGCGTGCTGGACGACGACGGCGTGGTGCGCAACAGCGTTGCGCGCATAGAAGACGGCGTGTTGCACATAGAGCAGGGTCCCTTGGTGGGGCAAGAGGCCCGCGTTAAAAAGATCGACCGTCATAAACGCTGGTGCCTGGTGGACGTAGGCGAGGGCGACTCCACATTTAGAGAGCTGCTTCCGTTAGACGTGCCCAGCAAAACGTAAGGGAGACGTTGCGCCGGCAATTCGTTCGCATTTTGAATTCATAGACGGGGGGGGTTCCTGGGGACAGGGACGTAAGTTTTATTGTGGCTGCTAAAGAAGTAACAGAGAGCAATGTGCCCGCGGGGGCGGTACTGATTGCTCAGGCCATGGACCGGCGTGAGGGCGCCGGCCGCTACAAGGCCATGCAATCCATTATGGACTGGGATCGCTCGCGCCTGGCCTACAGGGTAGTCAAGCGCGCGTTCGACATCGCGTTCAGCGGCTGCGTGCTGGCCGTCATCGCTGTACCCAGCTTAATTCTCGCGGCGGCCATCCGCTTGGAGAGCGAGGGCAGCCCCTTCTACAGCCAGATCCGCGTGGGACAGACCCGCCCCGACGGCAGCCTTACCACGTTCCGCATGTGGAAGTTCCGCTCTATGTACAAGGACGCCGACGAGCGCCTCGCCGAGCTCAAGGGGCAGAACGAGATCGCCGGCGCCATGTTCAAGATGAGGGAGGACCCGCGCGTCACCAGGATCGGCAGGTTCATCCGCAAGCACTCCATCGACGAGTTCCCGCAGTTCCTGAACGTGTTCCTGGGTCAGATGTCAGTGGTCGGTCCAAGGCCACCGCTGCCGAATGAGGTCGCGGAGTACACCGAGTACGACCTGCAGAGGCTAGCCGTGAAGCCCGGGATCACCGGCTGGTGGCAGGTCACAGACCGCAATGACACCGACTTTGATGGCATGGTTCGCCGCGACCTGGAGTACATCGCCAAGAGGGGCGTTCTAACCGACATCAAGATTGTGCTGCTCACGGTAGTCGAGGTTATTACCGGCGGCGGCGCTAGCTAATTCCTTATGTTTTTGAAGATAGGTTCTTGAGACATGATTATCACTCGCACACCCTTCCGTATGTCGTTCTTCGGCGGCGGCACCGACATGCCCGAGTTCTTTAACGAGCACGGCGGCTCGGTCATTTCGACCACGTTCGACAAGTACTGCTATGTCACGGCGCGCCATCTGCCGCGCTTCTTCGACTATTCCACGGAGCTTGTCTACTCCAAGATTGAGAGGGTCTCCGACCCCTCCGAGCTCGAGCACCCCGCGGTTCGCAACGCCATGCAGATGCTCGACATGCGCGAGATGCGCATCACCTACGAGGCGGACCTTCCCGCACGCTCGGGCCTGGGTACCTCATCGTCCTTCGCCGTGGGCATGCTCAATGCCTTCCACTGCATGAAGGGCACCTATGCCTCCAAGGACCGCCTGGCCAGGGAGGCCATCAAGCTCGAGCGCGATCTGTGCGCCGAGGCCGGCGGCTGGCAGGACCAGATCGCCGCGTCGTTCGGCGGCCTCAACCGCATCGACTTCGCCGACGGCGACTTCTCGGTCCGCCCGGTCGTCATCTCGCCCGAGCGCAAGCGCGAGCTCAACTCCAACCTGATGATGTTCTTCACCGGCTTCACCCGCTTCTCCTCGGACATGCAGAAGGCCAACCGCGTGGTCGACAAGACCGCCCAGCTCAAGGAGATGCTGACTCTGGTCGACGTGGCCGAGGGCGTGCTCACCGACAAGTCGGCGGACCTCTCCGAGTTCGGACGCCTGCTCGACACCACCTGGCGCCTCAAGCGCGGCACGGGCTCGCAGATATCCACAGGCTCCATCGACGCCCTCTACGAGCGCGGCATGAACGCCGGCGCGCTGGGCGGCAAGCTGCTGGGCGCCGGCGGGGGAGGGTTCCTCGTCTTCTACGTCGAGCCCGACGCGCAGGAGTCCGTGCGAAACGCCATGGCCGACCTGCTCTACATACCGTTCGAGTTCGAAGATGGCGGGACCTCCGTCGCCTACTACGGGCCCGAGGACTACGACCTGGAGGGATCCCGCTAATGGATACCAAGTGCCCCCAGACGGGCGACGAGTGCCTGTCGACCTTCTTCCTCAACTACCCCGAGATGCTGGCCTGCGAGGCGGAGGTCCGCGCCGCCCGCGACCTGATCGCCGGATCCTTCCGCTCCGGCGGCAAGCTGCTCGTGTGCGGCAACGGCGGCTCCGCGGCCGACTCCGAGCACACGGTCGGCGAGCTCATGAAGAGCTTCCGCTTCAAGCGCCCGGTCGACGGGGCCTTCGCCGAGGCCTACCGCGAGGCCAACGGCTCCGAGGCCCCCTCATGGCTCGAGGGGTCGCTTCCCGCCATCTCGCTCGTCTCCCAGACGGCGCTCTCCACCGCGTTCGGCAACGACGAGGCCGCCGTGGGCGTCTTCGCCCAGCAGGTCTACGGCTACGGCGAGCCCGGCGACGCGCTGCTCGCCATCTCGACGTCGGGCAACTCCGCCAACGTAGTGGAGGCCGCCAAGGTTGCCCGCGCCAAGGGCGTGCGCGTGGTTTCGCTGACCGGCTCGAGGGAGTCGAAACTTACTAGCATCTCCGACGTCTGCGTCCGCGTGCCCCGCGACGAGGTCTTCCGCGTCCAGGAGCTTCACCTTCCCACCTACCACGTGCTGTGCGCCGCGGTGGAGGCCGACATGTTCGGGGGTGCCGAGTAGATGCGCCCCTACCGCGAGGCGATCGTGCTCGCCGGCGGCTTCGGCACCAGGCTCGCCCATGTCGTGCCCGACGTCTGCAAGCCCATGGCGCCCGTCGCCGGCAGGCCGTTCCTGCGCTTCATCATGGACCAGCTCGCCGCAGCCGGCTTCGACCGCGCGGTCGTGGCCGACGGCTACCGCCGAGAGCAGATCGAGGGCTTCTTCGGCCCCGCGTACCGCGGCATGGCAATCGAATACAGCCCCGAGGAGACTCCGCTCCTCACAGGCGGCGCCGTCAAGAAGGCATTGAGCAGGTGCGAGTCGGACTGGGTCTTCGTCCTGAACGGGGACACCTGGCTCGACGTTGACTTCGCCGCCATGGAGGCTGCCGCGTGCGACGCCCCAGAGGGCGTCTCGTCCGTCATCGCCGTCAAGCGCATGCGCGGCTTCGAGCGCTACGGCACGGTCGATGTGGATTCCGACGGGACGCTGACCGCGTTCCACGAGAAGCGCCCGTGCGAGGAGGGCCTCATCAACGCTGGCGTCTACCTTCTGCGCAGGGACGCCCTGAATAACATGCCCGAGAAGTTCTCCCTGGAGAGCGACTACTTCGAGCGCGTCGTCGGCGAAGGGGCGCTGCGCGCCGTGGAGTGCCCCGGTGGCTTCATCGACATCGGCGTGCCGGAGGACTACGAGCTCTCGCAGACGATGCTCGCACCGCTCGCAAAGTCGTGGAAGCTCGCCATGTTCGACCGCGACGGCACGATCAACGTGGACACGGGGCACCTGCACGAGCCCGAGAAGCTCGAACTGATCCCCTCCACTGTCGACATCATGCGTGGCTACTCCGACGACCCTGACTTCAAGGTCGTCGTCGTGACCAACCAGGCCGGCATCGCCAAGGGCCTCTACGCCGAGGCTGACATGCATCGTCTCCATCGCTATATGGAAGACGAGCTGGAGAAGCTTGGTGTGCACGTGGACGCGTGGTATTTCTGTCCGCACCACCCCGACTACACGGGGCCGTGTGAATGCCGCAAGCCTGCTCCGGGGATGTTGCTGGCTGCGATGCGGGACTTCGATGCTGAATCCGCCGAGTGTGTGATGTACGGCGATAAGCCAAGTGATGAAGCGGCCGCTATAGCCGCAGGCGTGCGATTTATTGCCGTTGGGGTGACGCCTCATGTCCAATAAGGCAAATCTCAGGCTTGCACTGGTTGCTAACAAGTTGGCCGAGCATGGCAAGTTGGGTAGAGTCGCGGCGGCATTACTGCACCAACTAGGCAGGGTTCTGTTTTCCTGTGACATTGGTGTTGGCACGCAGATTGACCCCAGCTGTGAGTTTTATCACTTGGGTCTTGGGTGCGTTATTCATCCCAATGCCGTAGTGGGGCAGAACTGTCGTTTCTTCCAGCACGTGACGATTGGTTCAGCCTGGTCGGGGGGGGTGCTCCCGGTGATGGGGTGCCGAGAATCGGGAATGACGTGATGCTCGGCGCCGGCTGCGTGCTGCTCGGCGATATTGAGGTTGGCGATGGAGCGGTGATTGGCGCGAATGCCGTGGTTACCAAATCGGTGCCCGCCGGATGTGTCGCGCTGGGCGTGCCCGCAAAGATTGGGAAGCGTAATTAAGGAAAGGTTGGCTGTCTTGGCTGACGTTGTGAACAACAAGAGATACGACTTCCTCGGACTTCCTGTGGATGCTCTTACATGTGAAGAAGCTCTCGCACGCGTGAGGGAACTCGCTTGCACGTCCGAGCCATCGCACGTGTTGTTCTTGAACGTCGATGTGATGGTAAAGGCAGATAAGGACCCTGCGCTCAGAGGTGCTATCGAGCGGAGCGACCTCTCCCTTATGGACG
>USCS01000077.1 GCA_900552875.1 uncultured Collinsella sp.
CCTGCTCTACAGTCCTGCGCAAGACGAAGGCCACATTAAGTGGCCTTCTTTGCGTGCGGAACTCGCGATGAACTTCGTGCCCCGCCGTCCGGGAGGACGCCTCTTTATTGATGGGAGGCCTGATAGGTCGATGGTTCCGTGCCCGGATGCGTCCAAAGTGGGACGGGCTTTCCGGATGGGCAAGCTTTCGGAAAATGCGTCCCAGAATCGACGCTTGAAATGGGATGCAGTTTTCCGATGAGGCACTCGACGGAAAATACATCCCAGAAATGGCCTTTGAACTGGGATAAGATCTCCGCGGCATCTCGGATTCTCAAAAATGAGACACGCCGTTGGCGAAAATGAGACACGTGATATCGGGCGTCGGACGTATCATTTGCAAAAATGAGCCGACTCCACTCGAGTAAAGCGAGGTCCCCCATGCACGTTCCATACCCCCACATTCGCCGGTTGTCGAAAAACCCGCTTGCCGGGACGGCGGCACTTGCTGCGTTGATCGCCACGAGTGTCGCCTGTTTCACGGCCGCGCCCCAGGTTGCCCAGGCGGCCGACACGCCTGAGATCACCGATATGACCGAGCAGGACTATAGCGACCTGGGCCTGGGCACGAGCGAGGACATTCCGGCCGATACCGTTGGCCCCTACTCCACCACCACTCCTACGACGTTTGCCACGCGCAGCGAGGTCTATATGGCAGTTAACGGTAGCCATGGCAATCGCTACACTCTGCGCGACAAGCTCGAGAACGTCGAGCGCGGCGATCTTGGCGGCAGCAGCAAACTCACCGATGGCTATGGAAGTGTGTGGGGCGCCGCAAAGTTCTGGCAAAACGTCAACAGCTTCGATACGGGTAGCGACCTCTACAAGCACAGCGATTACGGCGGCGGCGACTGGTCGTACCTAAGCAACAATGGGTCATCAACAGTGCTTGCCAACGAGAACAGCGACTTCTCGGGCATTCACGCCACGAGCGTCGAGTTCTGCAGCGACGCCAAAACGGGCAAAAAGAGCCGCGTCGCCGAGCTTCGCGCCTATGGCGACAGCTCCTCTACCACGATCGACGGCAAGTCGTACCCCGGAAAGATCGAGCTGGTCCTCTTTTCGTTTGCCAACGGGCGCACGCGCAAGCTCGATACACGCCTGCCGGTGACGGTCAACACCAATATGATGTACGAAGGCCGTTTTAAGTACCTGGATGCCGGTTACCTGCAAGAGCACGACGCCGTCTTTGATCTCGAGGCGGGCGATGTCGATGGCGACGGCGTCGACGAGCTATTTGTCTACGCGGGCTGCTATGTCGACGAGAACGGCGTGCGCAAGGCTGTAGTCGACATGTATGACTTGGAGGGCGGCAACTGGAAGCAAAGCGTCGTCAAGATCGATGCCGGTAACGCCGCGGACTACACCACGCACAACAAGGGCGGGAACGACTCCTGGACGCAGCTTCAGTCAGCTCCTGTCGTTTCGCTAGCGGCCGGCGACCTCGATCGCGATTTTTGCGATGACCTCGCCATCGTGCTCTCGGCACCCTACGGCAAGAAGAATATTGATAAGTCGACGCATTGCGAGCTGTTTTCGTGGGATGCATCCAAGGGTGCGCTCGTCCATGTCGATGCTCCGGGCGACGCGGGCGCAATCTCCCTCTCCGCGAACGGCAAGACCATGGTCGCTGCGAATGCGACGTTCGGCACGTTTGCCGCCTACGATGAAGAAGGAAAGAAGACGGGTGAAACCGTCACGGGCCTTATTCTTGCGGGCTATGACTGGCAACGCAGCGCTTTTGATTACGGCGCTTCTGACGGCAGCAAGGGGCTGTACGGCGCGCTGTACCGCTACGCGTATTTTGACTCGGAGTCTGGCGAGTTCAAGCTTTCCGATTGCAAGGAATACAGAGACGGGCTCCTCGCCTCCTATGGGCTGATGCATGTGCCCAACAGCGCATGGAAGGATAGCGCTCAGGATAAGCGCTATCCGTGCACCTTGGCGCCTATTGCCCTTGCCACTGCCAACCTTGACGGCCTGTCCGAGCAGCTGGCGGTCGACGAGGTGCTCGTGGGCGGCGATGTGTTCCGCGACTTTGCCTGCAACACGGCACAGAGCGGGGCTCAGGGCTTGGGGTCCATGGTCGGAACCATGAGCATGAGCGGTCAGCAATACAACAGCAGCAACAAGCATGACCACAAGGGTATAGAGCAGGTGTGGATCAGCGACGTCAAGGCGGGCAGCGTCTCGGGTTCGGACCGCTATAACGAGAGCTTTATCGCCGTGGTGGGCAAGCACCGCGACGAGGACCTGCGCAAGAACGATGACTACTATTGGATGACCGCCTCGCATTTTTCGCTCGACGAGAACGGAAATGTGCGCCGCGGCGAGGAGCAGGTGATTAGCGAGAGCAACCGTCGCGGCACTACCTACGGCACATTTATCTCGCTCGCGCTGCCCGATGTCGACAACGACAGCGTCAAGATCACGTACAAGGACCGCTACAAGGTCTATACCAACCCGCGCGTGCTTGCCGTGCTGCAGGATGCGCCCTATGTTGAGGATCTGGAGCAGGCATACGGCTATCTGGTGTTGGGCGGCACGTCATACGGAGAGGAAAAGGGCACGGGGACATCCCAGGGCTATACCATTGGCGCTGAGTTGGGCGTTGCCGTCGAGGTGCAGACCGGTCCGCCCCTGGTCGCGATGAATGCTTCAGTCGATTTTGCCGCCGAGGGATGCTATGACTACCGGAGCGAGCGCACGGTCAGCGCAAGCGTAAGCTATGAGTCGCATGCCGGCGAGGGTGACAAGGCCGTGCTCTACACGATTCCGATGGTCTATTACGAGTATGAGATCGAAAATGAGGAAACTGGTGGCAAGGGCGTGATGGCGGCGCCCGTGTCGCTCGGCGCGCAGACCTCGGTCGTTAATGTCGAGGCCTATGACCGCATTGCCAAACAGCACAATATGACGCCGCTCAGCTACTTTTTGACCAACCGGTCGGGAGAACCCGGAACCTATCAAACGACGCTCAACGGCGAGACTCCCGTTGGGGATTCCTTTGGCCTGGGCAAGCCTGGCGTAACGCGCGCCTACACGCACGATGGGTTTAACGGCGCCGCCGCGCAGTCGGGGGCGAGCATTGAGCAGACCATCGAAGTCGAGGAGGGCAAGGAGCAGGAGCTCGAGCTCGGCTTGACGCTGAACGGCAGCGTTGTCATGGGCGCGAAGCTCGCAAAGCACGAGTTGTTTGGCGGCCTGTGCTTTGGTGCCAACGCCGGCTTTACTACGGGTAACTCCTCGAGTGAATCGACCGAATACGGCGGCACCGTCGACAACCTGCCCGAGGCCGCGCAGGGCAAGTACGGTTTTGTGTGGCGTCTGGGCGTCAACGCGGTGGATGTCGACAAGTTCGAGGCAGACTCGGGCGACAAGCTCGGCACCAAGGACACCGACCAGTTCTGGATCGTGGGCTATGACGTTAAGGACGTCGAGATGCCCGACGCGCCGGCCGTGACGGGCTTTACGGCAAACGCCGTCGATTCGACCAGCGTTACGTTTAACTGGGACGATGTACTCGCAAACAAGAGTGGCTTTAGCTACGGCGTGGGCATGCTGCAGAGCAATGCGGCGGATGCGGTCGTCAATAGCTGGAAGATTGCCGACAACACGCAGACCTCGCTCAAGTGGGATGGGCTGCAGCCCAATACGGAGTATCGATTCGCCATCGCCGCCGTTAAGAATGGATCCACGACCGAAACAGGTATTCGCTCGGCAATCATCACGGTCAAGACCATGCCCGATGGCATGACGATGACCGTGAGCGGACCTGCGGCGGATGCTGCGGAGGGGTCGGATCTTGGATACGACTCTTCGGTTGAGCGCACGGCGGGAAGCCACCTGACGCTCTCGGCGATTGGCCATGTGAAGCAACTCGGTGCTGACGATAGCGAAACAGGGCTGGCACCGACCTATATGTGGTACCGCAAGGGCCGCGGCGAGACAGAGTTTAAGCTCGTGGGTGCCGATGGCAACCTCGCGGCTGGAACGGCCTCAAAGCTCGAGATTGACCTGACCGCAGACGATGACGGTGCGCAGTATTACTGCCACGTGGGATACAACGACGTGGGCCTCGACACCGGCACGACGCTCGTGAATATCGAGGCCGGGGAGACGGCGCCCACAACGGTGAACGCCACCCCGATCCGCACGCGCCGCCTGTTCTCACAGGCAAGTGCGGGCGCCAAGAAGTTCCTGGACCATACGCTGGTAAACACCGCCGGCCCAACCGATTCCGAAGGCTCAAAGGACCCCGAGACTCCTGAGACCCCGACGAACCCGGACAAGCCCAAGTCCGACAACGGAGCTAAGACCGACACCAAGGTCAAGACTACGACCACAGCGAAGAACCTCGCAAACACCGGCGACCAAACATTCGCCCTAGTCGCCACCGCAGCAGCAGCGGGAGCAACGCTCGTAGTGATAGCCCTCATCATGCTGATCAAGCGCCGCAAGACCCACTAGTAGCCAGTCGAACATATCGACAACCCAAAAACCCGGGTAGCCAAAAAACAGGCCACCCGGGTTTTCTGTTGAGTGGAGACTCCGCAAGCGGAAACTGCATCCCACAATTAGCGCCCGGAACGGGACACATTTTTCGTCAAGCCCTCATCCGGAAAATCCATCCCAGTTTGAGCGCCCAGACCGGGACGCACTTTCCCAAAGGGTCCTCAACGGGAAACTGCGTCCCATAATTAGGCCGAGAAATGGGATGAACTTTCCCAATGAGAGCCAACCGGAAACCACGTCCCAGAATCAGCCCCCAAAGTGGGACGCACTTTCCCAACGAGCCTCAACCGGAAAATACATCCCGGAATCCAGCTGAATAGTGGGACACACTTTCCCAATCGGGTCCCAAGCGGAAACTGCATCCCATTCCAGACAAGAATTCCGGGACACACTTTCCGCAAACGAAGAAGGCCACATAACGTGGCCTTCAACTTATATATGTTCAGCAGGTGCCCCCATGACAAGCCGCGCCTCAACACCGAGGCGTCTGCTCGGTGGCGCGGAATGTAAGGTTCATCGCGAGTTCCGCACGAGCCGGAGAGCACTTAATGTGCTCTCCGTGCGAGCAGGACTGTCCGAGCAGGGAATCTTACATTCCGCGCCGCCCGGGCAGACGAACCGGGATAGACCCGCTACTTGATCTTGGTCGTGCCCGGTGCCAGGTTGGGGTCGGTTTCGTTGGCCTCGGTCTGGAAGTGCTCGGTGTAGACGTTCTTGCCGTCGCGGAACATTTCGTAGTACTGCATCTTGGCGTAATCCTCGCGCGCCTTGGTGGCGGCTGCTGCGGCGGCGTCGTCACCGGTGACGTTGGAGGAGAGCGCCCAGCGCAGGCTGGCGTCCTCGTAGCCCACGGAGTTGATGGCGGGCAGCGACTCGCGCAGCGTCATGTGCGCCTTCTGGTAGTCGCTGAGCGGGGCGCCGATCAGCTGCATGAGCTGGGTGGACAGGTAGTTGGTGGACAGGTCATCGGTCTCGCTCGTCTGGTCGCAGCCGGCAACGTCGTAGTTGGCCCAGATGATGTAGTCGGTCTGCCACAGGCGCTCCTGATGGGTGGCGTCGTCCTCGTCGGTAAACCACTTGTCGTTGAACTTGGACGGGAAGAACGGCTGGTGGTCGCCCCAGAACACCACGACCACCTTGCGGTCGAGCTTGCTCAGGGCGTTGAGGAAGTAGCGCAGCGCCTGGTCGGACTGCTCGATGCACGAGACATACTCGTCGACATCGGACAGCGTGCCGTCCTCGACGGTCTTGGTGTCCAGGTCGGTCGTGTCGATGTTCAGGTGCATCTGCTTGTCGACCGGCAGCAGGCCCGTATCGTAGCCCGAGTGGTTCTGCATGGTCACGTCGAAGATAAACTGCGGATCGGCGTTCTGGTCCAGCAGCTCAAGAATCTTGTCGTAGGTCGCCTGGTCGGTCACCATGCCGCGCAGGGTATCGGCTCCCTGGAAATCGTTGATGGACAGGAACTGGTCAAAGCCAAAGTCCTTGTAGACGTTCTCGCGGTTCCAGTTAGTCGCGTGGTTGGGATGCATGGCCGTGGTGGAATAGCCGAGCGATTTGAACTGCTCTGCCAGATTCCCGGTCGTTTCCATGTTGTAGATGGTGTAGGGGTACACGCCCGAGCCCAGGTTGGCCATGGAGTTGCCGGTCATAAACTCAAACTCGGTATTGGCGGTACCGCCGCCGTAGGCGCTCACATAGAGCTTGCCGCGACTGAGACAGTTGGACAGGTTCTTAAAGTACTGCGGACCCTCGTAGCCGGCGCGCATGTTCTGGTAGATCGACAGATCCGAGAAGGTCTCATTCATGATGGCGATGACCGTGGGCTTCTCGCTGTCGAACTGCTCCTTTGCGGCGGCGCGCTCGTCGCTCTTCGCTGCGTCGGACTTGTCGTAGGCCTTGGCGTACTTTTTGAGCGTGGCCTTGGCATCGTCGACGGAGTAGTCGGCGGGTTTGGGCGGCTTGATGGACTGTGCCGCGCTAATAAAGGCAGGCAGATAACCCTCGCGCCAGTAGCTCTCGAGCGGACGCCAGGTGTAGACGGTGATGCCGAGGGTGTTGTAGTAGTCGATGAGGGTGACATGCGCGGTCACGCCGCCCAGGCACAGTACGGCGACGAGCAGGTTGGTGAGCAGCATGCGCTTGGCGTTGGCGGCACCCTTCTGACGGTGCGGTGCCACCAGACCGGCGTACTCGCACAGCAGCATGGCGATGGCGGTAAAGCTCATGGACAGCACGCAGAACAGCGAGATCGAGAAGGTGTAGCCGTTGCCGGCGACCGCGGCGGCGGTGGAGATGGCCGAAAGGTCGCCCGGCTGGATCGGCATGGATTTAAACGTGATAACGAAGAACTCGGCAATGCCCAGGACAAAGAGGGCAAAGGCCAGGACCGCGGGAGCTGCGCCGTGGCGCTGGAATAGGAAGAACAAGCCGGTCATGAGCACGGTGATGATGGCCCACTCGAGCAGGATGCACAGGGGGTAGACCCAGGTAAAGTCGTGGTTGGACGAGACCTCCATGCCCAGCAGCGCAAAGACGCCGGCGAGCAGCAGGCACAAGACGGCGGCGACGAGCGGTTTGCCCACAAAGGCGCCGCGCAGGCGGGCGAGCTTGCCGGT
>USCS01000078.1 GCA_900552875.1 uncultured Collinsella sp.
TCAACACGTCCGTCACTCCGCCGTTCCAGATCGAGGACGGCATCGAGACCAGCGAGGACACCCGTCTGCGCTATCGCTATCTGGACCTCCGTCGTCCCGAGATGATGGCCAACCTCAAGCTGCGCTCCGACTTTACCTTTGCCATTCGCGAGGCGCTGCACAACCGTGAGTTCATGGAGGTCGAGACGCCCTCCCTGTTCAAGTCCACGCCCGAGGGCGCTCGCGACTTCATCGTTCCCAGCCGTATTCAGCCGGGCAACTTCTACGCCCTGCCGCAGTCCCCGCAGCTCCTGAAGCAGCTGCTCATGGTCGGTGGCGTCGAGCGTTACTACCAGGTTGCCAAGTGCTTCCGCGACGAGGACCTGCGTGCCGACCGTCAGCCCGAGTTCACCCAGGTCGATATCGAGATGTCCTTCGTGGACCAGAACGATGTCATGAGCGCGCTCGAAGAGGTCCTGGCCGACGCCTTCGGCCGCATGGGCGTCGAGATGCCCACGCCGCTGCGCCGCATGGACTACTGGGAGGCCATGGACACCTATGGCTCCGACAAGCCCGATACCCGCTATGGCATGCACCTGGTCGACCTGACCGACATCTTTGCCAACTCCAAGTTCAAGGTCTTTGCGACTGCCGCAAACGAGGAGGGCTCTGTCGTCAAGGCCATCAACGCCAAGGGCGCCGGTGCCTGGGCACGTGCCAAGATCGACAAGCTCGCCGGCGTGGCCTCCACGTTTGGCGCCAAGGGCCTGGCCTGGATCGCCTTCCGCGAGGACGGCTCCATCAACAGCCCCATCGTCAAGTTCTTCTCGGACGAGGAGATGGCGGCTCTGCGCGAGCGCATGGACGTCGAGCCCGGCGACCTCGTGATGTTCGCCGCCGGCCCGCGCCTGCTCTCCGACGAGATTCTGGGCGGCATGCGTTCGCACATGGCCAACGCGCTCGAGATCAAGCGCGAGGGTCACGACTTCCTGTGGGTCGTCAACTTCCCGCTGTTCCACTGGGACGAGGACCGCAAGGCCTATGCCGCCGAGCACCAGCCCTTCACCCTGCCGACCGAGACTGACATCGCCAAGATCGAGGCCGATCCGCTGGCAGCCGGTTCGTGCACCTACGACTTTGTCATGGACGGCTTTGAGGCCGGCGGCGGTGGTATGCGTATCCACAACGCCGAGATGCAGATGTCCATGCTCAAGCTCCTGGGCTTTACCGAGGAGCGCGCCGAGTCGCAGTTCGGCTTCCTCATGGAGGCCCTCAAGTTTGGTGCGCCCCCGATGGGCGGTTTTGCTCTGGGCCTGGACCGCGTGTGCATGCTGCTTACCGGCTCCGATTCCATCCGCGACGTCATGGCGTTCCCCAAGACGGCCAGCGGCTCCGACCTCATGTCGGGTGCTCCGAGTGCCGTTAGTGGCGCCCAGCTCAAGGACGTCAGCCTGCGCCTGATGTAGGCGAGCGGCTACATATTGCCCGTAACGAGGGAAGGACGCGTGCCTTCCCTCGTTTTTTATGGGACGGGGGTGCGCCGGTAACGTACAATAACTACCACGTGGCTGGGTTTGCCGGCCGAATGTGCGATGCCGCGGGAGGGGACATGGTCGAGTTTACAAAGACGATTAAAGATCCGTTGGGATTACATGCCCGCCCGGTTGCGCTGCTTTACGACATCATTGCCAAACATCGTAGCGACGTGTCAGTCAGTATCGGCAATCGCCACACGGATGGCCGCGATGTTATAGGGCTCATGGCACTCTGCGGCGAATGTGGCGAAGACGTCGTGTTCCGCGTTTCGGGTGTGGATGAGGCCTCCTGCGTCACGTCGATCAGAAATCTCTCGCTTTAACCTCAACAGTGTGACAAAGGGGCAGTCCCCTCTGTTGCATAAATTGGTATCAATAGGCACTGCAAAGAGACGGTCTTTGCGGTGCCTTTGTTTCGTATAGGAAACTTTTTCGAAATCTGAATGGGGACCCTTTCCAAAAAGTTAACCACGTGTTAGTTTACTAAAGCGAACATAGGCGTGGTTAACTTTTGCTGCGTCGATGTGAAGGACGAATCGATGTTAGGAGCCCAGTCATGTCTTGCGGACCGCAGATGCCGGCAATGCCGCTTTCGATGGTAAAAGCGGGCGAAACCGTGCGCGTGTCTCGTGTAAAGGGCAATGAGGATATGAAGCACCACCTCAAGGACCTCGGCTTTGTCGAGGGCAGCGAAATCCACGTGGTGAGCTCGAGTGGCGCCAATATCATCGTCACGGTGCTGGGCGCACGCTTTGGTATCGATTCCAAGGTTGCCATGCACATCATGACCGTCGGTTAGTCCGCAGCATTTCAAAAAAAACCGAAAGGGGGACAAGAGGATGAAGACGTTGGGTGACGTTAAGGTGGGCGAGAGCTCCACCATCGTCAAGCTTCACGGTGAGGGTGCGCTTCGCCGCCACCTTATGGACTTGGGGCTCATCAAGGGCACTTCGTTCAAGGTCGTGAAGGTTGCACCGCTCGGTGATCCGGTCGAGATCAACGTGCGCGGCTACGAGCTTTCCATCCGCAAGGAGGAGGCGGCCGTCGTCGAGGTCCAGTAAGGGCTCGCGACGTATATTTCTGCAGATAAAGTTAGGTTTTTCTAACTTAATGCTGCAACTTTGAAGCACATTATCCAGCCTGCGCGGAGAAAGCAGCGCAGGCACACAAGGAAGAAGGATTGAATGGCGGATTCTCAGATCCATGTCGCACTGGCGGGTAACCCCAACTGCGGCAAGACCACGCTTTTCAACCTGATCACCGGCGCCAACGGCTACGTTGGCAACTGGCCCGGCGTCACGGTTGAGAAAAAGGAAGCCAAGCTCCTAAGCGACAAGAACGTTACCATCACGGACCTCCCTGGCATCTACTCGCTTTCCCCCTACAGCCCCGAGGAGCAATGCTCGCGCGATTACCTCATGAGCGGCGAGCCCGATGTTGTCGTCCAAGTTGTCGATGCCACCAACCTCGAGCGCAACCTGTACCTGGCGCTTCAGGTCATCGAGACCGGCCTGCCCGTGGTCGTTGCCCTCAACATGGCCGACTTGGTCGAGAAGAACGGCGACAAGATCGACACCGACAAGCTTTCCAAGAAGCTCGGCTGCCCGGTTATGATGATCTCCGCTCTTAAGAACAAGGGCATCACGGAGCTCTTCGAGCAGGTTAAGAAGTCCGCTGCTTCCAAGGGCCAGGTGCCGGAGCACAAGTTCGACTCCTCCATCGAGGACGTTCTGGACCACATCGAGAACAACCTGCCGGCAAGCGTCCCCGCCAACAAGCGCCGCTACTATGCCGTCAAGCTGTTCGAGCGCGATGCGGACGCCTGCAAGCTCATCAACCTCACCAAGGAGAAGGCCGCTCGCGTCGAAGAGCTGGTCGCTCAGTGCGAGCAGGACTGCGACGATGACGCCGAGTCCATCATCACCGGCGAGCGCTACGGCGTCATTGCCCACATCATCGACGAGTGCCTCACCAAGGCTCCTGCCAAGATGAGCACCTCCGAGAAGATCGACCGTGTGGTTACCAACCGTATCCTGGGCCTGCCGATCTTTGTGGTCATCATGTTCTGCGTGTACTACATCGCCGTTTCCACCTTGGGTGGCACGGTGACGGACTTCACCAACGACCAGCTCTTCGGCACCGACGGCTGGTACGTGCTCGGTCAGGGCCGCGACGCCTATGACGCGGCTGTCGAGGCTGCGGGCGACAATGCCGACTCGGTCGATCCGGCGCAGTACGGCCCCTATGTCCCGGGTATTACCACTATGGTGCACGATGCCCTCGTGGCGGGCGGCACCGAGGACGGTGGCCTGGTCGACTCGCTCGTCTGTGACGGTATCGTCGGCGGCCTGGGTGCCATCTTTGGCTTTGTGCCGCAGATGTTCCTGCTGTTCGTCATGCTGTCCTTCCTGGAGGACTGCGGCTATATGGCCCGCGTCGCCTTCATCATGGACCGCGTGTTCCGCCGCTTTGGCCTGTCCGGTAAGTCCTTCATCCCCATGCTCGTGTCCTCGGGCTGCGGCGTCCCTGGCGTCATGGCCACCAAGACCATCGAGAACGAGAAGGACCGCCGCATGACGGTCATGACCACCACGTTCATCCCCTGTGGCGCTAAGCTGCCGATCATCGCCCTGCTCATGGGCTCCATCATCGGCGATTCTTCCACTACCGCCGCGTGGATCAGCCCGCTCTTCTACTTCCTGGGTGTCTTTGCCGTCATCGGCTCGGGTCTGATGCTCAAGAAGACCAAGCTCTTCGCCGGTCGCCCGACGCCGTTCGTTATGGAGCTTCCCGCCTACCACTTCCCGGCGATCCGCTCTTGGGCGCTGCACGTGTGGGAGCGCTGCTGGGCCTTTATCAAGAAGGCCGGCACGGTCATCTTCGCGTCCACTGTCGTGGTTTGGTTCCTGTCCAACTTTGGTAGCTACAACGGTTCCTTTGGCTTCCTGCCTGCGATGGACGGCATCCCCGAGGAGTTCATGGACTACTCCGTGCTCGCCATGCTAGGCAACCTGGTCGCTTGGATCTTCGCCCCGCTCGGCTTTAGCACCTGGCAGGCAACCGCACTGACCGTCTCTGGCCTCGTCGCCAAGGAGAACGTCGTCGCCACCGCCGGCTCGCTGCTGTCCGTCGCCGACGCGAGCGAGACCGACCCGAGCCTGTGGACCGCGTTTGCCGGCATGTTCCCCACCATGGGCGCTTGCGTGGCCTTCGGCGCCTTCAACCTGCTGTGCGCTCCGTGCTTTGCCGCCATTGGCACCATCCGCAACCAGATGGACTCTGGCAAGTGGACCGCGATTGCCATCGGCTACGAGTGCGCCTTCGCTTGGGTGATCGGCCTGTTCATCAACCAGTTCTACAACCTGCTTGTCCTTGGGCAGTTTGGTATCTGGACGGTTGTGGCCATTGTGCTGCTGGTTGCGATGCTCTTCCAGATTTTCCGACCCATGCCCAAGCATGTATGGACCGACGAGGATGAGACCAACACTGCTTCCGCCGCAGTTTCCGCTTAAGTCCGAATAAGGATTAGCCCCTTTCACGAGCCCGGGTGTCCCAGCGACACTCGGGCTTTTTGGTGGGGGAGATGTGGCGTTTCCGCAGATAAAACCGACCAGTATAAACCTGTCCCTTATTGGTAAGTGGAGGATGGGGTAAAGTAAGTGGTGGTTAACTAGAGGAGGCTTGCTATGGCACCTATCGATATTGTTGTACTGGCTGTTATCGGCATTGCGTTTGTCGCGGTATGCGTGCGCATCTACCGCAAGGGCACCTGCGCCGACTGCGCTCAGGGTGGCGTTTGCACGGGACATTGCTCCAACAAAAAGACGTGCGCCGCACTTAAGGGCGTGGACAAAATCGCCGAAGACTTGGGCCGCGGTATCAAGTAAGGCCCGTCATCGAGGCGCCCCGCGGGCATCCGTTCGCGGGGCGCTTTGTGCATTTGGACGCGAGCGCGGCGAGTTGAAGAGTATTTTTGGGTATCGTTAAATCAGTTGCGGTAGAATACGGACTGTTTTGGCTGTCAAAGGCCTTATCTACTCCGTATTCCACCGCAACTTTTTTTGGGATGGGCTAGAGACGCTGCATGCGGTACCCGACACCCATGTGCGTCTGAATCATCTTGGGGTGAGAGGGGTCTGCCTCGATCTTCTTGCGCAGGGTGCGCATGAACACCCGCAGACTCGCCAGATCGCTGTCCCAGCTCGTGCCCCATATCTCGCGGGTGATGAAGGTGTGGGTGAGCACCTTGTCGACGTTTTTCGCCAGAAGGACGAGCAATTTGTACTCGGTTGGGGTGAGCGAGAGCTCGCGTCCGTCTTTCGTAGCGTATCCCGCGGCGTAGTCGATATGCAGCGGACCGTTGTCGAACGTGCTCGCTTCTGTCGACTCGCTCGACGCCATCGAGGAGCGCCTCAAATTCGCACGGACGCGCGCGAGCAACTCATCCACAGAAAAGGGCTTGGTGAGGTAGTCGTCTGCCCCTGCGTCAAGTGCTGCAATCTTGTCGGAATCTTCGGCGCGCGCCGAAATGACGATAATGGGGACTGCCGACCAGCTTCGGATCTTCGTGATGACCTCGATACCGTCAATGTCGGGAAGGCCGAGGTCGAGCATGATGAGGCTGGGGCCGTGCGACACCGCATCCATGATGGCGGCCTGGCCGTTGCAAACCTTGCTCACGACATAGCCGTGAAGGTCAAGCGCGGTCGAAACGAGGTTTTGAACGGTCAGGTCATCTTCGACCAAGAGGACGCGTGGCTTAGCGGCATTATTCATGAATCTCGATCTCCTCGGCAGGCAGGGTAAAACGGAAGACGGCCCCATGGGGGTGGTTGTCGCGAACTTCGATGACGCCGCCATGCGCCTCCACGATGGAGCGGCAGAGCGACAGCCCAAGGCCGATGCTTCGACGCGAATCCACGGGCCGCGTATTGCTTGAGGTGAAGAAGCGCTCAAAGATATGAGGCTTGTCGCAGTCTGCTACACCCGGCCCATCGTCTGCGACGTCCACCACGATGAACTCACCCTCGCGACGTGCGCTAATGGTGACAGTCGAGTCCTCGGGCGTGTATTTGAAGGCGTTCATGATGAGATTCGTAAGCACCTGCATGATGAGATGGACGTCGATGCGTACCAGCAGGATGTCGTCAGTGTGCTCGATGGTGACGGCACGTCCATGCGACGCTTGGGCGACATGGCTGAGGGCAGCGTCGATGACCTCGTCGATGAGCTCGGATGTTAAGTTGAGGCGAATGGTGCCGTCCTCAACGCGTGTGATGGCGAGGAGGTTCTCCACGGTATCGATAAGCCAGAGGGAGTCGTCGTAGATGGCATCGGCAAGATCGCAGCGTTGTTCGAGGCTGAGCTTCTCGTCGCTCTTCCGAAGGATTGCCGCAGATCCGGATATAGCCGTGAGGGGTGTCCTCAAATCGTGGCCGATGGAGCGCAAAAGGTTGGCGCGCAGCTGCTCGTTTTTCGCCAAGACCGCAGCCTCTTCGCGCTCTTGCGCCGCCCGGTCGCTTTCGAGCGCCAAGGCGCATTCACCTA
>USCS01000079.1 GCA_900552875.1 uncultured Collinsella sp.
TCCGCTGCCGTGCCGGTGGGCGTTATGTCGCTCCTGCTGACCGTGGGTTCTTTTGCCCTGGTGCACAGCGCCGTCGGTCAGACGGGCGGTACCCCGAGTGCGCGCGGCGTCACTGTGGGCGCCTTCGCGCTCGTCATTAATGTGATCTACAGCATCATCTTGCTGTTTATGGGTTTGGAGACGAGCTTTGTTGTGGCGATCTTCGGCCATGCGCTGCCGTCCTCGATCCTGACGGGTCTGGTTGCCATTCCGTTTTTGATGTCCGGTGTCGTGCCGCAGTCCGGCTATGGATTCTCCGCACGTGGCGGACGCCAGACGGGTATGCGCTTTAAGCCCAAGACCCGCAAGCTCAAATAGGGGAGGCCCGTAGATGTCTTCCCAGTTGACGGTTATTATCGCCGGTATCGTGCTGGTTGTGGCCATCGTGGTCGCGCTGGTCATCATGCGTCGTGGCGATTCCCGTTTTACCTACGATACGCAGCATGGAACGGCCCCGCGCGCCACCGAGGGCGAGGGCAATACCGCGGCGACCGCCTTTAAGGGCCGCTTTTCCATCCTCACCACGGGCGTAGGCGCGATGTTTGCGGCGCTTGCCATCAAGCTGTGGGGCATGCAGATGGTCTCGTCGGACTATTACGAGAAGCAGGCCAATAGTAATCAGACTCGTACCGTTACCACACCCGCTGTGCGCGGCCGCATCCTCGACCGCAATGGCGTGGCGCTTGTCCAGAATCGTCCCTCACTTGCTGTCGTGGCCTACCGCGACCTTGCCGAGGATGAGGTTTTAGTTCGCCATCTTGCCAACGTGCTCGGTATGCCCTACGTGGCGGTTCTGCGCAATATCCAGGACAATACAGAGGGCGCCCAGAGCCTGCATACCATCGCGACGGACGTCCGCCGCTCCACGGTTGCCTATATTCAGGAGCACGCCGGCGAGTTCCCGGGCGTCAAGATTGCCGAGCGTACCGAGCGCCAGTATCCGTATGGCGAGACGGCATGCCATATCTTGGGCTATACCGGCACCATTACCTCCGAGCAGCTCGAGGCTCAGAATAAGAAAACCTCTGGCGATGATGATGCTTCTGCTGGCAAGATTACGTACCAGTCGGGCGATATCGTGGGCCAGGCGGGCGTTGAGAGCTACTACGAAAACCTGCTGCAGGGTATTCGTGGCGAGCAGACCGTCAAGGTCGATGCCTCGGGCAATGTGACCGGTCAGGCCGGTGCCGTGCCCGCGAAGGCCGGCTCCGACATTAAGCTCACGCTCGACCTTAAGATCCAACAGGCCTGTGAGACGGCGCTGGCGAGCGCTATCGAGCTTGCCAAGACCACTGGTTACAGTAATGCCGGCAACGGCGCCGTGGTGTGTCTCGATCCCAACAATGGCGAGATCCTGGGCATGGCGAGCCAGCCCAAGTTCGATCCGTCTGTCTTTATCGGTGGTGTCTCAAATGACGTGTGGACCGAGCTCAATGATGACAAGGGTTCGCACCCGCTGCTCAACCGCGCCATTAGCGGACAGTACATGTCGGCCTCGACCATCAAGCCGCTCTCGGCACTGGCCGGTCTTGAGTTTGGAACCTACACTTCAACGCAGACAACCAACTGCACGGGCTATTGGACGGGCCTGGGCAAGGCTTGGGGCAAGCGCTGCTGGCTGACGTCTGGCCACGGCACCATGACGCTGCAGTCGGGTATCGCCAACTCGTGCGACCCCGTCTTCTATGACATGGGCAAGGCGTTCTTTTATGACGAGCAACATTCCGAGGGCCTGCAGGAGGTCTTTCGTCGCTGGGGCCTAGGCAAGACCTGCGGTATCGATCTGCCGAGTGAGGGCGCGGGCCGTATTCCCGATGCCGAGTGGAAAGAGTCGTACTTCACCGACGCCTCTGCCGAGGACCGCAAGTGGAATGCCGGCGATATGACCAACATTGCTATCGGCCAGGGCGACATCCTGGTGACGCCCCTGCAGATGGCGTGCGCCTATATGGGTCTTGCCAACGGCGGCAAACAGTACGTGCCTCACGTGTTTTTGTCTGCCGTGTCGCGCGATGGCGACGGCGATGCCTATAAGTACAACGGCAAGGGCAAGAAGAAGCGCCTGGAGGCCAAGATCAACAGCGATTCGGATTTGGCTCTTGTTCGCAACGGTATGCACGACGTGATTTATACGGCATCGACGTCCCTGGCGGCGCACTTTGGCACCCTGACGCCGCAGGTATACGGCAAGTCGGGCACGGGCGAGAAAAGTGGCGAGGACGAATACGCGTGGTTCTGCGCCTATGCACCGGCCGATGATCCCAAGTATGTCATCGCTACTGTCCTAGAGCAGGGCGGCGGCGGCTCAGATACCGCGATGCATGTCGTGCGCGACGTGCTCGGCGTGATTTATGACGAGCCCGATACCTCTTCGGCCTCGGGCGATTCTTCGGTTCGATAGGAGGTTGCGATGGATTTTTCTCCGGCGGATCTGTTCCGTTCAACCAAGACCGGCTCTCGCAGCAGCCTGGACCGCGTCAACAAGCAACTTTCGGCCTCGCGCGGCACGTTTCGCCAAAAGGTGCATATCGGTGTGCTCGTGGCTACTGTGGCGCTCGTCGCCTACGGTGCCATCATCATCTGGTCGGCTTCGCAGTTTAAGGCCGATGCCTCGTTCTCACGCCATCTGCTGGGAATCGGCATCGGGGCGGTGCTGGCGGTGTTGGTCTGGCGTACCGACTTGCGCGGTATTTCCAATTTCTCGACGGCGTTGCTCGTCATCGACCTGATCGTGATCTTCTCGCCCAAGATTCCGGGCCTGTCCTATACGGGCGGTCTGGGCATGACGGGCTGGATCAAGATTCCCGGTATCGGCTTGACATTCCAGCCGGTTGAGCTTGCCAAGCTCATCACCATCTTCTTCATCGCCACGCTTGGCTCGCAGTACAACGGGCGCATCGATACTGTCCGCGACTACGTCAAGCTCTGCGGCATGCTGTCCATTCCGTTTTTGGCCGTTGTCGCCATGGGCGACCTGGGCTCGGGCCTGGTCGTGCTTGTTTCGGGCGCCATCGTCATCTGCATGAGCGGTGCACGCCGCGAATGGGTGCTGTCGACTCTGGCCCTGCTCGTGGGCTTGGTGGCCCTCGTTCTGGCGCTCGATTCGGTCTTTGATTCGTTGCTTGGCCACGATGTGCTTATCAAGCAGTATCAGATGAACCGTCTGACGGTCTTTATCGACCCCGATAATGCCGATTCGGACGATGCCTACAACCTGCAGCAGTCGCTTATCGCCGTTGGCTCGGGTGGCTTCTTTGGTAAGGGTTTGGGCCATGCGACGCAGTCGGCCGGCGGCTTTCTGCCTGAGTTCCACACCGACTTCGTCTTCGCCTTTCTGTCCGAGACCTTTGGCTTTTGCGGCTCCTTTTTGCTCCTGTGCCTCTACGTACTGCTCATCTTCTCGACGATCCGCGTTGCTTTTAAGTGTGAGTCCCTGTTTTTGCGTCTTTCGTGTGTTGGCATCGTTGGCATGTGGGCGTTCCAGACCTTCGAAAACATCGGCATGTGCATCGGCATGATGCCGATTACCGGTATTCCGCTACCGTTTATTAGCTTCGGTTCGTCTTCGATGATGATTCAGCTGCTGACGGTGGGTATCGTACAATCCATATGGCGGCATCGTTCGGGCGCCGCGTAACCGCTGGAGGGGTTTGCTATGAAAATTCCCGTAGATAAGCTGACCCGCGCTTTTAAGATGGGCGCGTCCGTTAAGAAGGATTCCGATACGCCGGTGCGCGTCTCGGTCTATCTGGATTCGTCCGCCTCGCGCTTTCTGGCCGAGACGGTGCGTGACGCCTTTGTGCCGCAGACGACCTCGGGCATTGTGCGCGTCGAGCGTCTGGGGGAGGAGCGAATTGCTCCAAAGACCGATACCGATGTGGTGCTGGTGCTCTCGTGTGGTTCCGACCGCTTGGAGAGTGCCGTGCAGGAGCTCGTGATCGCCGGCGCGCCCGTGTGCGTGCTTGCCGAGTCTGCTGTGGAGGTGCCGTTTATCGAGGAGTCCACGCCCATGCTCGGCGTGGTAGCGGCAACCGATAAGACGTATCTGCTCGAGACGCTTGCCGGCTGGATTCTCGATCGCACCGACAAGGAAACGGCTTTTGCGGCGAACTTTGCCTTCATGCGCATCGCGGCGGCCAACCGTATCATCACCTCGTGCGCGCTCACCAATATGACGACCGGTGCACTGGTGTTTTTGCCGGGCGCCGATTATCCCGTTATGGCGCTGGCGCAGGTGGGCATGCTCTTTGAGCTCGCTGCCGTCTTTGGACGCGGCATTAAGCCTGAGCGCGGCTACGAGGTCGCCGGCGTGCTTGCCGGCGGTCTTGTGATCCGCGCGGTCACCCGCGCGCTCGTCAAGCAGACGCCGCATATTGGGTTTGCCGTCAAGGCGCTCACTGCTGCCGCGGGCACCTATGGCATGGGCCGTGCGCTCGTTTCGCTCTACGAGCGCGATGTCGACTACAGCCGTGCCAACGAGGTGGTCACTGCCACGTTCTCCCGCGTTCGCGATCTGGTGACCACGGTCGCGGGCGCTACTCGTCCCATGGCGTCCTATCAGGACGCATCAGATCTCGCTGCTTAGGGGTTTTCCGTTGCGCGTTGCATACCAAGACTGTTTTCATTTAATTGAGCCGCTGCTCGCCAAGGTCGAGAAGCCGAGCCGCTATATCGATCACGAGTGGGGTACGCTTTCCAAGGCCGATGCCGACTACCGTTGCTGCCTGATCTACCCGGATGTGTACGAGGTTGGTCTGCCCAACCAGGGCATCGCCATCCTCTACAACATCCTTAACCAGGCCGAGGGCATCTCCTGCGAGCGCGGCTATGTGCCGTGGCCAGATATGGGTGACGCCATGCGCGAGGCGGGCATTCCGCTGCTGTCGCTCGAGGGTGCAGCGCCGGTCGCTTCGTTTGATATTGTCGGCTTGCATGTGCCGCACGAGATGGCGGTGACGAACTTCCTCGAGGCACTCGACCTCGCTGGTATTCCGCTGTTAGCGGCCGACCGAGGCGAAGACGACCCCATCATCATCGCCGGCGGTCCCTCGGTGTACAACCCCGAGCCGTACGCGGCCTTCTTCGATGCCGTCCTCATCGGTGAGGGAGAGGAATCGCTGCTCGAGACCTGCCAGCTGCATCGTCGCCTGCGTGACGAAGGAGTCCCGCGCGCGCAGATTGTCGAGCAGCTTGCATCCATTGCCGGCAACTACGTGCCGTCGCTCTATGAGGTGCGTCACGACGCGCCCTGCTCGCCGCACGGCTACACCGTGCCGCGTGAGGGTAAGGATGCGCCGACTGTGGTCTACAAGCGCGTCGTCGAGGATTTCGGCGCCACGAATCCGCTGTCGCAGTCGTGCGTGCCCTATGCGCAGCTGGTTCACGACCGCCTGTCTATCGAGATCCTGCGCGGCTGTGCCCGCGGCTGTCGTTTTTGCCAGGCTGGCATGACGTATCGCCCGGTGCGCGAGCGCTCGGCCGACCAGATCGTCTCGTCGGTGATTCAGGGTCTGGAAAAGACTGGCTATGACGAGGTGTCGCTGACCTCGCTCTCCACGACCGACCACTCCTGCATTCGCGACGTGCTCGGCAGGCTCAACCGTCGCCTGGAGGATACGGGTATTCGCGTGTCTATTCCGTCGCAGCGCCTGGATTCGTTTGGCGTGGATATGGCCGAGTCGGTTGCCGGCGAAAAGAAGGGCGGCCTGACGTTCGCGCCCGAGGCCGGCAGCCAGCGCATGCGCGACATCATTAACAAAAACGTGACCGAGGAGGACCTGGACCGTGCGGCCAAGGCGGCCTTCGAGGCCGGCTGGAACCGCATGAAGCTCTACTTTATGATGGGCCTTCCCGGCGAGCGCGACGAGGACATCGTGGCCATCGCCAGCCTGGCCGATCATGTGCTGGAGCTCGGTCGTTCCGTGGTGCCCAAGGCTCGTCGCGGCTCGATCTCGGTGTCCATCTCGGTTTCGGTCTTTATCCCCAAGGCTGCCACGCCGTTCCAGTGGTGCCCGCAGCTCGACTACGACGACGTCAAGCGTCGCCAGAAGTTGCTTATCACGAGCGTTCGCAACCGTGCCGTCCGCGTGCATTACCACGATGCCGAGACCTCGCTCATCGAGGCCGCGCTGTCCCGCGCCGGTCGCGACATGACGCCCGTCATCATCGATGCTTGGCGCTCGGGCTCTCGCTTTGACGCCTGGGTAGAGCATTTCTCGCTCGATAACTGGAAGGAGGCTGCTGCCAAAAACGGCATCGACCTCAATGAGCTCGTGCACCTGCCCTACGAGTTGGACTGGCGCCTGCCGTGGGAGCATGTGAGCCCCGGCTGCACGCGCGGCTTCCTCGAGCGCGAGTACCGTCGCTCGCTCGAGGGCGTCACGACTCCCGACTGCACCCGTACGTCGTGCACCGGCTGCGGGATCTGCCCCACGCTCCACGCCAAGAATGTATTGATGGGTGATCGCGCATGAGTGAGCGCCTGACCGACAACCCCACGCTCTTTAGACTTCGTGTTCGCTATGGCAAGCGCGATCGCCTTAAGTACCTGGGCCATCTCGAAGTGATCCATACCATTGAGCGCATCGTGCGCCGTGCGGGACTTCCCTATGCCGTCACGCAGGGCTTCTCTCCGCACATGCGCGTGGGCTTCTCTTCGGCGCTACAGGTTGGTACGTCGTCGACCTGCGAGTGGTATGACCTGTTTATGACCGAGTTCGTGGCGCTCGACGAGGCGTTTGAGCGCCTAGCTGCGGCGTCTCCGGCCGATCTGGCGCCCATCGAGGCGGCGTACATCGACGTGCGCACGCCGGCATTGACGGCGCAGCTCACGCGCCTGTCGTATCGCATCGACTTACACCTGGATCCCGAGGCGCCCGTAAGCGCCGACGAGGTGCGTCGTGCGATCGACACGCTGCGCGCGGATCATGGCATCGACTACGCGCGCGGCAAAAAGAGCAAGCGCTTGGATTTGGATCACACGCTCGTTGGCTATGAGCTCACGGCGGGGG
>USCS01000080.1 GCA_900552875.1 uncultured Collinsella sp.
GACGCAAGAAGCCCTCGCCGCACGAAGTGCGCAGCGAGGGTTTCTTGCATGTCCGAGGACGTTTTGGGAGGTAACCCAAACAGCCCCGGCGATCCTGCGGGAGTTAAATCCCTTTAGAACTTGTCGTGGAAGGTACGCGAAATGACCTCGTCCTGCTGCTCCTTGGTGAGCGTGTGGAAGTTCACGGCATAGCCGGAAACGCGGATGGTCAGCTGCGGGTACTTCTCGGGGTGAGCCTGAGCGTCGAGCAGCGTCTCACGGTTGAAGACGTTGATGTTCAGGTGGTGGCCACCCTTCTCGGCGTAAGCGTCGAGCATGTGGACCAGGTTATCGGCCTGAGTCTCGGAAACTTCAGAAACCTTCATAATGTGTCTCCTTCGATTGATAGGCGCCGGCCGAAACCTGCGCACTAATCAGTAATCGTTATTGTTAGTATAGCACTAACAATAGTTACTCGCCCAGCTGATCAAGGTCGATATCGCCAAAGAACACCTGATCCTCCTTGCCGAGCGCACTCGGAATGATGGAGAAGGTGTTGGAGATGCCGTCCTGAGCATCGCGGAACGGGAGCTTGGAAACCGAAGACAGCGAAGCGATGGCGCCGTGGCTATCGCGCTTGTGCATGGGGTTAGCACCCGGGGCGAACGGCTGGCCAGCCTTGCGGCCGTCGGGCGTGGAGCCGGTCTTCTTACCGTACACGACGTTGGAGGTAATGGTCAGAACCGAGGTCGTGGGCACGGAGTTGCGGTAGGTGTCGTTCATGCGGATGTACTCCATGAACTGGTGCACAACGTCGTGAGCGATCTGGTCGACGCGGTCGTCGTCATTACCGTACTTGGGGAAATCGCCCTCGGTCTCGAAGTCGACGATAATGCCGTTCTCGTCACGGACGGGGTGGACCTTGGCGTACTTGATGGCAGACAGGGAGTCAGCCACGACGGAAAGGCCAGCGATACCCGTAGCGAACCAGCGATGCACGTGCTTGTCGTGCAGAGCCATCTGGATGCGCTCGTAGCAATACTTGTCGTGCATGTAGTGAATGATGTTCAGCGAGTTAACGTACACGCCAGCGAGCCACTTCATCATGTCGTTGTACTTGGCCACAACGTCGTCGTAATCGAGCGTATCGCCCTCGACGGCGCGATACTTGGGGCCGACCTGCTTCTTGGAGACCTCGTCAACACCGCCGTTGAGTGCATACAGCAGGCACTTGGCCAGGTTGGCACGGGCGCCGAAGAACTGCATCTCCTTGCCAATGCGCATGGAGGACACGCAGCAGGCAATGCCGTAGTCGTCGCCGTGGTAAACGCGCATGAGATCGTCGTTCTCGTACTGGATCGAGGAGCTGGCGACAGAAGTCTTGGCGCAGAACTTCTTGAAGTTCTCGGGCAGACGGGTCGACCACAGAACGGTCATGTTGGGCTCGGGGCTGGTGCCCATGTTCTCGAGCGTGTGCAGGTAGCGGTAGCTCATCTTGGTAACGAGCGTACGGCCGTCAACACCCATGCCGCCGATGGACTCGGTGACCCACTGCGGATCGCCGGTGAACAGGGCCTGGTACTCGGGGGTACGGGCGAACTTGACCATGCGGAGCTTCATGATGAAGTGATCCACGAACTCCTGGATCTGCTCCTCGGTGAAGGTACCGTTGGCAAGGTCGCGCTCAGCATAGATGTCGATGAACGTAGAGGTACGGCCGATGGACATAGCAGCGCCGTTCTGCTCCTTGACGGCAGCGAGGTAGGCGAAGTACATCCACTGGATGGCCTCCTGCGTGTTGGTAGCAGGGTTGGAAATATCGAAACCATAGGTCTCGGCCATCATCTTGAGCTCGCCGAGGGCGCGGATCTGCTCCTGCAGCTCCTCACGGTCGCGGATGTTGTCGGCGGTCATGACCGTCGGGGTGGAAGCCTTCTGGGCCTCCTTGTCCTTGATCAGGTAGTCGACGCCGTACAGGGCAACACGACGGTAGTCGCCGATGATGCGGCCGCGGCCATAGCCATCGGGCAGACCGGTGATGATGTGAGCCGAGCGGCAAGCACGCATCTCGGGGGTGTAGACATCGAAGACGCCAGCGTTGTGGGTCTTGCGCTCGAAGGTGTAGCGCTCGACAACGTTCTCGTCGACCTTGTAGCCGTGCTGGCTGGCAGCCTGGCAAGCGATGCGGATACCACCGTTGACGTGCAGCGCGCGCTTGAGCGGCTTGTCGGTCTGGAGGCCAACAATGGTCTCCTTGTCGCGATGGGCATTATCGATGTAGCCAGCGGGGTGGCTCACGATACCCGTGACGGTCTTGGTGTCCATATCGAGGACACCACCCTGCTCGCGCTCCTTAAGCAGCAGGTCGAGAACCTCGCCCCACAGCTCCTTGGTACGCTCGGTCGGACCTACGAGGAACGACTCATCGCCCTCGTAGGGGGTGTAGTTCTTCTGGATGAAGTCTCGGACGTCAACCTCTCCCGTCCAGATACCTTCCTTGAAGCCTTCCCATGCCTCCTGCATTGTGTAACCACGCTCCTAGTTACGTGTAATGCGGCGCTCTCTCACACCGCTGCTTATTGAATTCTTGAATGTTCGGCTTGCATTACCGGCTTCTTCCGTTCTTCACCACACGTTGGTGTAGGGAAAACGTTTATCCACCTTGGAACTACAACCCAAAACCCAAGATTTCACCCGTTGAGAAGGATAACATAGCGACCCTCTCCATCTGGGCTGTTATATGTTTCTTTTTTTATATCATAAGGGCGTTTTTTACAAACCCGCAGGAAATGCGAGCGCGAACAACTACCGTTCACCGATTTGTATGTTATTTTTCCTTGCCTTTGTACGACCTTCGCTCTAGCTGTTATGCCAGCTTTAGCAGGGTAAAGTGTCCCAGAGACCCTACAGGAACTGCAGGGCGGCCGCGGGATCCCCCGTGGCCGCCCTGTGGCGTAGCTAGTTTTTAGCTTTGATTGCCGCTTGGCATTAGGCGGCTGCGGCGGCCTTGCCGGTCGTTGCCTTGCTATCGCCGTTGCCCTGGCTCTCAAAATGCTTGTAGCACCAGCTGGTGACCAGCGGGGTCAAAATAGCCGTCACGATTGCGCAGGCAGCAACCTGTGCCGTAGCCGTCGCGAGCACGGCGCCACCGTACATGGCCCCATTGACGCTTGCCATGGCAGCAGGCGTGGCCACATTGGCTCCGGCGCAGCTTGAAATGGCCGCACCTGCGACACCCGTACCGCCCGTGAGCTTATCGACCGCGATGACGGGAATTGCAAAGACCACCGAGCAGATCACGCCGAGCAGAATACCGGGAAGACCGCCATTAATGAGCTGGCCAAAGGTCATGGTCGAGCCCATGGCAAAGAAGACGAGCACAATGATGGCGGAAAGTGCCGGTGCCATCATCTTCTTAAAGCTCGGGAAGAGGTTACCCAGAATAATGCCGACGACGATCGGCAGGATGGCGCCCACGAGCGACCAGCCAATCGGAGCCTGGCCGGCAGCGCCAAGGACAATCATCGTGACCGGAGGGCCGACAACCAGCGTGGTGATGGCGACGGCGCCACGCTCGGCCTCGTTGCCCATGGTGCCCATCAGTCCAGCGTACATAGCGTTGTTGGCACCCGTGCAAGCCGCCAGCATCACCATGGCAGAAATGCCAAACAAGTTGTCGTTGAACACATAAAGGACGAGCAGCGACACGGCAACGACCACGATTTGCTTGACAGCGATGATGATGGCACCGCGGGCAGCGGCGGCAGGAGCACTCTTAAACGAAATCGTCGTACCGACGATGAGCAAAAAGGCGCCCACGAGCGGGCCTGCACCCTGCTGGGTCATGCCAAGCGTAAAGCTGCCGAGCGTTTTGAACAGGTCAGGGAACAGCGTGTTGAGCAGGCAGCCCAACAAAAGCGGCACCAAAATATTGGCACCCGGGATGGAGGACATCTTAAAGAACGGCTCCTTTGCCGCCGGCGCCTCCACCGCAGTCGATTCACTCATATATATCTCCTTTGGATGCATGCGAATCGTAGCCGCACGCGCCTATATCAGAAAGAAGGCGACGGTCCCGAGTCGCAGGAGCCGTCGCCGAATAATCGTCGTGGGGTATTACCCGTCCAGGACGATGCCGCCGTCGCAGTCGCCGATCTCGCCGTTCACGAAGCTGGCGAGGTCGGAAGCGAAGAAGAGCACCATCTGCGCAGGCTCGCTGGCCTGGGCGGCGCGGCCCAGAGGAATACCGTTGATGATGCGCTGAGAGTTCTCGTCAGAGAGAATCGAGGTCATATCGGTCAACGTGAGCGACGGGCACACGGCGTTGCAGCGGACGCCAAACTTGCCGCCTTCCTTGGCGACTGCCTTGGTTAGACCGTTAACACCGGCCTTGGAGCTGGCGTAGGCGGCGGTGCCGAGCAGGCCGCCACCGATCTTGCCCGCAACGGAACTCACGTTGACGATAGTGCCGGCATGGGCCGCCTTAAAGTGCGGGTACACGGCGTTCATCATGGTAAAGGTACCGTTGAGGTTGATGTCGATGGTGCGACGCCACTCGGTGTCATCGATCTCGTCGAACTTCTTGGTGCTGATGACGCCAGCGCAGTTGATCAGGATGTTGGTTTGCGGCAGGTCCGTAAAAATCTGCTCGACGGTCTCGCGCGCCTTGGGTGCATCGGCGACATCGAGCTGATAGAACTTGTTGCCCTCGCCAAGCTCGGCCACCGCGGCCTCGCCCTTAGCAGCGTTCCTTGCGATGAGCGCGACATGTCCGCCGCCCGCAACGATGCCCTTGGCAATCTCGAGACCAATGCCCTGAGTGCCGCCCGTGACAATCGCGGTCTTGCCCGTGAAGTCAAATGCCATGACTCCATCCCCCTTTATGTAAGGTGTCTCCTTGCGGGAAGTTGGAGCATCGCACGTGGCGATTATATGAGTCCCAGTCGTCATGGTGGTGACAACCCCTCGCCTAACCGCGGGCATAATAGTTCTTTGAAACGCTTCAGCAATTGAATTTTTTAACTCTTTATGCGCTCTTTATATTGCCCACTGCATGAGGCCCAAATATGCGGGTATCATCTTTTGCCGAAAATAGTTTCTAGTGTTAGGGGTTTTCGGTGGAAGATACCGATTTCCGTGAACTTGGGCGTCAGCTCCTTACCGAGTTCGGCAGCATGCATCAGCGCATTTCGCGTTTTGCGGACAAAGCCCTCGGCGGCGAGATGGCCGTCATGCGCGCCCTCATACTCGCCGGCGGTTCGCTCACGCCGAGCGAACTCGCTGATCGCGCCTGGGTCTCGAGCGCCCGCATCGCCAATATCCTACGCGCCCTCGAAGCCAAGGGCTGGGTCGAGCGCGAGCACTCAAAGACTGACCGTCGTCGCGTACACGTCATAGTGACCGACAAGGGATTCCAGGATCTCGAAATCAAACGTCGGGAATTCGAGGACCGCACCGCGGCCTTCCTCGAGCAGCTCGGCGAAACAGATACCCAGGAGATGGTGCGCCTTCTAAGACGTGCCAACGAAATTATCGACCGCAATCAAGAAAGGAGAGATGCCAAGTGAGGATTCTCAAGCTCTTTAAAAAACATATCCTGGCACTGTTCGCAGCTATCGTACTTATCGTAATCAGCTGCAACGCCGATCTGGCGCTGCCTACCTATATGAGCGACATCGTCGACGTGGGTGTACAGCAAGGCGGCATCGCGTCGCCCGTGCCCGACACCATCCGCGCCGAATCGCTCGACGACCTCGAACTCTTCATGAGCTCCAAGGACGCCAAAGCTGTGGAGGCTGTGTTTGGCAAGGCGGACAATAACGGCATTCGAACGTACAAGGGCACCGAGGAGGAGCGCGCCGACGGCGGCAAGATTGCCGACATCATGAGCCTCCCCGAGACTGTCGTCCTTTCGTTCAACCAGGGCATCGATGCCAACTCCATGGGCGACATGACCGGCGCATCTACCGAGGCAAGCGATGGCGGCGCCGCTCAGGCCATGCCCACGCCCGAGCAGATGGCGGCGATGACGCCCGAGCAACTCGCCGAGATGCAGCAGAAGGCCGCAGCGGCGCAGAGCATGCAAAAGCAGATTGATGCCGACGGTGGCAAGATCACCATGAAGAGCCTGCGTCTAGGCGTTGAAGGCGGCCTAATCGACCAGGGCAAGCTCGTCGAGGGCGCCAACGATATGGCAGACAAAATGGGCTCCATGTCGGGCTCCATCGTGACCCAACGCGCCGTGAGCTATGTGCAAGACGAGTACAAGGCGCAGGGCATCGACCCCGCCGACGTGCAGAACGCCTACCTGGGCCGCATGGCGACCACGATGTTTGGCCTGTGCCTGGTGTCGCTCGTCGCCACCATCCTGACCGGTGCCGTGGCTTCGCGCACCGCCTGCTCCATCGCCCGCGACCTGCGCCGCGAGACCTTCAACAAGGTTATGCACTTCTCGCCGGCCGAGGTGGGCAAGTTTAGCCAGGCCTCGCTCATCACCCGCTGCACCAACGACATTCAGCAGATCCAGATGGCCGCAACCCTGTTTATCCGCATGTGCCTGATGGCCCCCGTCATGGGCATCGTCGCCGTCATGCGCGTCCTGGCCAACCACACCGGCCTGGAGTGGACTATCGCCGTGGCCATCATCGCGGTCTCGGCCGTCGTCGGCGTGCTCATGGGCCTCACCATGCCCAAGTTCAAAAAGATGCAGAGCTTTGTGGACCGTGTGAACCTTACCGCTCGCGAGCTGCTCGACGGCCTTATGCCTATCCGTTCGTTCAACCGCGAAGAGCATGAGCTCGAGCGTTTTGACAAGGCTTCGCTCGACCTAATGACCACGCAGCTCTACACTAACCGAGCCATGAGCTTTATGATGCCGCTCATGATGCTTGTCATGAACTGCATCACCGTGCTTATCGTCTGGTTTGGCGCGCAGGGCGTGTCCGACGGCGTGATGCAGGTCGGCAACATGATGGCGTTCATCTCCTACACCATGCAGATCGTCATGGCGTTTATGATCCTCACCATGGTTTCGGTCATCCTGCCCCGCGCCGAG
>USCS01000081.1 GCA_900552875.1 uncultured Collinsella sp.
CTGCGGAATAGTTTGGGAGATAGCCCAAGCAGCCCCGGCGGGGTCCTGTGTAGTCACCCTTTAGGCGAAACTCTCCTAATTATTTGGATGAGTCGTTTACTTACTTGTACTGTTACCGTCTTCCCGCTGTTGTTGGGGTATGCTTTGTTCGTATGTAAACGTATGACATGTTGATGGGGGAGGGTGCTATGGCTCGCGAGGGCGCTCGTTCTAAGGATTCTGCTAAGCCTGGCATCAAGGAAGTTGCAGCGGTGGCGGGGGTTTCGCCCACTACGGTATCTCGCGTGCTTAATAATCGCGGCTATATTAGCCAAGAAACCCGCGATAAGGTCCATGCCGCGATGGAGCGCATCAACTATACGCCCAACGATATCGCCCGTGCCATGCTCAACGGTCGCCTGAACCTTATCGGCATGATCGTTCCCTTTGTGAGCAGCCCGTTCCATGCTCAGGTTGTGCAGGCGGTCGAGCGCACGTTGGCGGAAAACGGCTTTAAGATGTTGCTGTGCAACAGCGCCAATCGACCCGATCTTGAGCGTTCCTATATTGACATGCTCCGCCGCAATATGGTCGACGGCGTCATCGTCAACTCCCTCAATATCGGTGCTGAGGCATATGCCGAGATGGGCTTGAGCCTGGTTGGTATCGACTGCGACCTTGGCGAGGCCTCTGTTCAGATTGCGAGCGACAGCTATAGCATCGGCGAACTTGCCACGCGTCGCCTGATCGATGACGGGTGTTCACGCATCCTGTGCCTGCGCAGCAATAGCCGCATGCGCATGCCTGCCAATAAGCGTACCGATGCCTACCTCGATGTTGTTGAGCAGGCCGGTTTGCCCGCGCTTGTCCGTGAGGTCGAGTTCGTTAAGCCCGATGACGAAAAGAGCGCGGTCGTTGCGAAGATCCTCGATGAGAACCCCGATATTGACGGCATCTTTGCGGGAGACGACACGATGGCGGCCATCTGTCTCAACATTATGAAGCAGCGCGGCTTGAGCGCTCCGGACGATATTAAGGTCGTGGGCGCGGATGGTGCCCGCCGCACTATGACGTTTATGCCTGACTTAACAACCGTACGCCAAGATATCGATCGCATCGGAGAGCTCGCGGCGCAATCCATCATCGCTCTTGTTAACGGCGATAATCCTGAATCGAATATCAAGCTCCCCGTTGAACTCATTGAGGGCAAAACCGCGTAGTTCATCCCGTGCCAAAAGAATTCCTCAAACGCCTCTGATGACCGTTCGCCGGCATATGTCAACCGTTTGCCGACGACTGGAACTGCGAAAAGACGTATTGATGTGAAAACGTTTGACATATGAAAACGATTGACATATCTTGCAGTTGTACAGAGTTAGTATCTTGTGGGAAAGGAAGTCTCGGATGCACAAGGTGTATTACCAGCCTGAGGGAATTTGGGTAGGCGACATCATGCCGTACGGCGAGGACGGCACGTTCTATCTCTATCATCAGCGTGACACGCGTAACCCCGGACCTTTCGGAGAGCCGTTTGGCTGGGCACTCGCGACGACCAAGGATTTCGTCAACTACAAGGACTTTGGCGAGAGCCTTGAGCGTGGCGGCGACGAGGAAGTCGACCAGTATGTTTATGCCGGCACAGTGTTTAAGGTGGGCGACAAGTACCATGCGCTCTACACTGGTTGCAATCGCGATAAGGTCCGCGCGCGCTTGATGAAGCAGGTTCTTCTTCACGCAACGAGTGACGACGCCGTCAAGTGGGAGAAGAACATCGCCGAGACGCTGCTTCCGCCCCAGGAGGGTTACGATGACCGCAACTGGCGCGATCCCTTTGTTCTTTGGGATGAGGAGAACGAAGAGTACATGCTCATCCTCGGCACGCGTGTGGGCGAGGACAAGCGTCTGATGACCGGTCGTCTGGTCAAGTTCACCTCCAAGGACCTGGATACCTGGGAGTTCCAGGGCGACTGGTGGAATCCGGGCCTGTACACCATGTTCGAGATGCCTGATCTCTTTAAGATGGGCGACTGGTGGTATCTGGTGTTCTCTGAGTACAGTGATGGCAACAAGACCCGTTACCGCATGTCTCGCTCTATCAACGGTCCTTGGATCACTCCTGCGGACGATTCCTTCGATGGCCGCGCGTACTATGCTGCACGTACCGCATTTGACGGCGAGCGCCGCGTTCTCTTTGGTTGGGTTCCTACGCGCGACGAGGGCGGCGACCCCAGCTCTTACCTGTGGGGTGGCACTTTTATGCCTCTCGAGATCGTTCAGCGTGCCGACGGAACGCTCGGCACCAAGCTTCCCGACAGCATGCTTGGCGCCTTTGGCGAGGCTAAGGCAGTCGAGGCCTTTGAGCTTTCGTGCGAGTCGGGCAAGGTCGAGCAGGTGCTCGCCGCGGATGCCGGTTCTACCTATATGCTCGACGCCGACATCGAGCTCGCCGGTGACGCTGCCGGCTTCTCGGTGAAGCTTGCCGAGGACGCCGAGTCCGGTCTTGCCTATGAGTTCCGCGCCAACCTGCGTGAGGGCAAACTCGAGTTTACGGCGGCCCCCCAGTATCCGTGGTTCCAGGTCAACAACATGGGCCTCGAGCGTCCGTTGTTCTTTAAGGGCGAGGGCACTCACCATGTGCGTCTGGTCGTCGACGACGACATCGCGACCATCTTTGTCGATGATGTTGCGCTCAACGCTCGCTTCTGCAACAAGCAGGGCCAGGGTGTGGCGCTTACCGTCACCGACGGTGCGCTCAAGTGCGCAAACGCAACGATCGCGTCTCTGTAGCGGCAACGAACCGTTTTATGATTTAGAAAAGGAATGGAGAGGAACATGGACTACAAGGCAGTGTCCCAGCAAGTCGTCGACAACGTCGGCGGACTGGAGAACATCGAGGGCGCCACGCATTGCGTGACCCGTCTGCGTCTGGTGCTCAAGGATACGAGCAAATACAACAAGGCCGAGCTCGAGAACATCGATGGCGTCAAGGGCGTGCTGTACAACAGCGGCCAGCTCATGATCATCTTCGGTACCGGTACCGTCAACAAGGTTTACGATGAGTTTATGGCTCTGACGGGCGTTAAGGAGATCAGTGCTTCCGAGGTCAAGGGCGCCGAGGCGGACAAGAAGGGCAAGTTCTTCTCGGTCCTCAAGGTATTCTCGGATATCTTTATCCCCATCATTCCTGCCTTCGTCGGCGCTGCAATCATCATCGGCCTTAAGTCGCTGATCGTTGCCAACGGCCTCTTTGGCATGGAAGGCAGCCTCGCCGATCACAGCGAGTTCCTCAAGAACCTCGCAAGCTTCTTTGCCATTATCGCCACCACGTTCGACTACCTGCCTGTCCTGGTTATGTACAGCGCGGTCAAGCGTTTTGGCGGTAACCCGATCCTGGGCATCCTCGTCGGTATCGTCATGGTTCACCCGAGCCTTATGAACCGCAACACGTTCGTTATGGACCCGACGGGTGCTGAGTACTGGAACTTTGGTCCGCTATCCATTCCCATGGTTGCTTTCCAGGGCGGCGTGTTCCCTGCAATCCTGACTGCCTGGTTTATGGCCAAGGTCGAAAAGATTGCCCAGAAGTACATCCCCGAGGTCGTTTCGTTCGTCTTTGTCCCGACCGTTACCCTGATTCTTGCTAACGTCGCCCTGTTCACCGTGTTCGGCCCGCTCGGCAACCTGATCGGCGACGTCCTCGGCGGCGTAATCGATATCCTGTACAACAGGATGGGCGTCTTTGGTGCCTTTGTCTTCGCCGCGTTCCTGCAGCCGCTTGTCGTTACCGGTACGCATCAGTTCATCCAGGGTATCGAGGCAAACCTCGTCGCCACGACTGGCTTCAACTACATCCAGGCCATCTGGTCGGTTTCCATTATCGCCCAGGGCGGCGGCGCCATCGGCATGTACCTCATTCATAAGAAGCATTCCAAAGAGCGCAACATCTGCATGTCGTCCTTTATCCCGACGCTGGTCGGAATCTCCGAGCCCGCTATCTTCGCTGCAAACATGCGCTACTCGATCATCCCGTTCATCTGCGCTTGCATCGGTGCAGGCTGCGGCGGTGCCTTCGTGAAGCTCTTTGAGGTGCGCGCCATCGGTCAGGGTCTGACCGGCGTGCTTGGCCTGCTCATCGTCACGCCCGAGACGCTCATGTGGTATGTGGCTGGCAATCTCATCGCCTTTATCGTGCCGATCGTCTTGATCTTTGCCTACAACAAGGCAAAGGGCGTGCCGACCACTGATGAAGAGGGCGCTGGCGCTGGCTTCGATGTCAGCTTCTAGTTGAGCCGTTCAGCGTAATCTGAGGATAAGTCCATTTGAGGAAGGGCGTTCGGCTCGTGTGAGTCGAGCGTCCTTTCCCATAGACGAGAAAGTCAATGGCGATGTTTAATCAAAAAAACAAGGTGATGCGTGCGGACTATGAGCAGTGGCGAGCTGGACAGGATGAGACGGCGGCTCGCATCGCGTCCGACCCCGATAGGCTTTTGTTCCATGTGGAGCCTGAGCTTGGCTGGCTCAACGACCCCAACGGTTTGGTTCAGATTGGTGATACGTATCACATCTATCATCAATACGATCCGTTCGATGCTGCGCATGGCGGTCCAGTGCTTTGGAACCATCTGACGACAAAGGATTTTGTGACGTACGAGAATCGCGGCCCCGTGTTGTTCCCCGATTCCGATTTGGATTCGAGTGGAGCGTATTCTGGTTCTGCCTTTGTACGTGATGGCAAGATTCACTACTTCTATACCGGCAACGTTAAGCATTTTGACCGCGATGATTACGACTACGTGTTGACGGGCCGTGAGCAAAACCAGATTCATATGGTTGCCGAGAATCCCGACGAATTGGGCGAGAAGCGCATAGCTGTTGGGCCGGTCGATTACCCCGACGATATCGGTACGCACGTGCGCGACCCCAAGATCCTTGAACACGACGGTATCTACTACATGGTTCTCGGCGCTCGTACGAAAGACGATCGCGGGTGCGTGCTTGTCTATACCTCGCGCAATCTTGAGGACTGGAGCTATGCGACGCGCATTGAGTTGGACGAGAAGTTTGGCTTTATGTGGGAGTGCCCCGATCTGTTTGAGCTCGATGGCGAGCTTATTCTCGTTTGCTGTCCGCAGGGTGTGCCTGCCGATGGTTGGCATTACCGCAATCCGCATCAGTGCGTGTGGTTCTCCATCGAGGCCGATTGGGAGGCGCCGAGCTTTAAAATCGTCGGGCAGGGCATGCCCCCGATGGTCGATGCCGGTTTTGATTTCTATGCTCCGCAGTCCTTTGAGGATACTGCAGGCCGGCGTTTGATGATCGGATGGTCGGGTTGCCCCGACGCGACGGCAGAAAACCCGACGGTGGCGCGCGGGTGGCAGTGCGCGTTGACGGTGCCGCGAGAGCTGAGCATACGCGATGGTAAGCTCTGCCAGCGGCCGGCGCACGAGATTGAGAGGATGCGCGGTGACTGCGTTCGCGCGATAGGCGGTGAAACCGTTGAGGAGCCGGGCCGCCTGTTTGATCTTGTGGTTTCCTGCGAGGGCGCCAAGATGGTCGAGCTCGAAATCCGCAAGGGTGTCTTTGTGCGCTATGCAGACGGGATGCTTACCCTCGACATGGGTGACGAAGGCTATGGGCGCGACCAGAGGTCGATTGAGCTCAGCGAGCTTCGCGACCTGCGCGTGCTTTCGGACATTACGATGGTCGAGATTTTTGCAAATGGCGGCGAGGCGGCACTTACGAGCCGTACCTATTCGCCGGCGGTTCCGGCGATGGAGCTGCACGCCGAGGGCGCGGCATCGATGAATTTCTACCGCCTCGCGCATTAACCGTGTGTGGAGCACGATTGGACTTGCTGGGCGGAATGTGTCGCAGTTGCCGCAGCGAACTACCGTTTATCGCGTATAGCGACCGTTTGCGGAGTAAGTAACACTTAGTAATAAACCGTGTAGAATCTCAGATTAGCACGGAGTTTTTCCAGGGAGACGCTGTCCTTTGTTGTGTGCAAGGGGCGGCGTCTCTTTGGCGCTCTGCCGCCGTTGTGCAACAGCGCGGCGGCGCGTGCCATGTGTTGAAAAGCCAATCTTGAGATGGGTCGTGATGATAATGGGCAAGTACGTAATCGTGGTTGAGTCTGGTTCGGATGTGACGCCGGAGCTCTGCGAACGCTACGGTATCGTGCGCGTACCTATGCATGTCACGATTGGTGACGAGACCGTCGAGGACGGCTCGATCGATCCGCTCGAGATTTATTCGCGCTGCAACGAGTTTGGCGTGATGCCCAAGACCAGCGGCTGCGCGCCGGCAGATTTTGCGCACGTTTACGATCGCATCCATGCCGAGCAGCCCGATGCGACTATTCTGCACCTTGCGTATTCCGAGGCCACGACCTGCTCACACCAGTCTTCTAAGATTGCCGCCAAGGGTCGCGACTACGTCTACTCCATGGACACGCGTTTTGTCTCGGTGGGCCAGTCGCTTGTTGCCGTCGAGACCGCCAAATACATCGAGGCTCACCCCGATGCCACCGTCGACGAAATCTTTGCATTTACGAATTCCGTCATGGACCGTGTGCTGCTGGGCTTTGTTCCTACCGACCTAGCCTTCCTTAAGGCGGGCGGTCGTCTATCCAACGTGGCATTCCTCGGTGCCCATCTGCTCAAGATTAAGCCCTGCATTGAGGTAACGGGCGGCAAGTTCGTGGCAACCAAGAAGTTCCGCGGCTCTATGCTCAAGTGCGCCCGCGCCTTTATTGACCACATGGTTGCGAAGGGCGAGATTGACTACTCGCATATTGGCCTGGCGTATTCGGTAGGCCTTTCCCAGGAGCTGCGCGACGACATGGAAGTCTATGCGCACGACCTGGGCTTTAAGGACGTTACCTGGACTCAGGTCGGCGGTGTCATCTCGAGCCATTGCGGCCCGACCGCCTTCGGTGCGGTGCTCACGCTTAAGGCGTAAGGTCTGGCGTCTATCGATTTCTATTGCCTCAGCGGCGGGCGGG
>USCS01000082.1 GCA_900552875.1 uncultured Collinsella sp.
GAACTCAACGTCCCGCCGACCCTGATCAGCTTCGCCGTCGCCGTGGGCAAGGCCGCCCGCGCCGTCTCGCCCGAGTTCAAGGGCCTGACGCACCGCGTCGTCCGCATCGCCCCCGCCACCTATGGCGAGGACTACCGTCCCGACGCCCAGCAGCTGCTCGCCGCGTTTGACGCCGTCGAGGCGCTCACTGCTACCGGCAACGCCCTGGCCATCTCCACGCCCGGCTACGGATGCGGCGCCGAGAGCCTCTTTAAGATGTGCGTCGGTAACCAGATCGGTATCGAGCTTGCCGAGGATGTAGACGTGGAGAGCCTCTTCACCCCGCTCTACGGCAGCTTTGTCGTCGAGCTCGCCGAGGATGCCGAGCTGCCCGAGGTCGCCGACGGCGTTGTCGTCGAGCCCCTGGGCACCACCGTCGAGGGCTATGTCATCGACACCGGCTCCGAAGTCATCGAGCTCGCCGAGCTCCAGGAGGCCTGGGAGAGCGGTATCGAGGGCGTCTTTGCCTACCGCAGCGCCGGCGAGACCGCCGAGGTCGAGACCATCGACTTCCGCGCCAAGGACATCCACGTGTACGGCGGCGCCAAGATCGCCCGCCCGCGCGTGGTTATCCCCGTGTTCCCCGGCAACAACTGCGAGTACGATAGCGCCCGTGCCTTCCGTGCCGCCGGCGCCGAAGCCGACACCTTCGTGATCAACAACCTCACGCCCGAGGCCGTCGCCGAGAGCACCCATGAGCTTGCCCGCCGCATTCGTGCAAGCCAGATCGTCATGATCCCCGGCGGCTTCTCGGGCGGCGACGAGCCCGACGGCTCCGCCAAGTTCATCACGGCGTTCTTCCGCGCTCCCGAGGTCACCGAGGCAGTCCGCGACCTGCTCAAGGCCCGCGATGGCCTGATGCTGGGCATCTGCAACGGCTTCCAGGCCCTGATCAAGCTCGGTCTGGTGCCCTACGGCGACATCGTCGACGCCACGCCCGATGCGCCCACGTTGACGTTCAACACCATCGGTCGCCACCAGAGCCGTCTGGTGCGCACCCGCATCTCGTCCAACTTGTCCCCGTGGCTGTCGCAGTGCAGCCTGGACGACCCCTACACCGTCGCCATCAGCCACGGCGAGGGCCGCTTTGTCGCCAACGACGAAGTGCTCGCCCAGCTGATCGCCAACGGCCAGGTCGCCACGCAGTACGTGGGCGAGGACGGCAAGCCCAGCATGGATCTTTCCGTCAACCCCAACGGCTCCGCACTCGCCATCGAGGGCATCACGAGCCCCGACGGCCGTGTCCTGGGCAAGATGGGCCATGCCGAGCGTCGCGGCGACAATCTGTACCGCAACGTGCCCGAGCATGTCCCCGACGATAAGTTCATGCCGATCTTTGAGAGCGGCGTAGCCTACTTCGCCTAAAGCTTTCCCATCGGGTACAATCCCCTCGGGTAACAACACCCGCCACCGGCACACCCGGTGGCGGGTTCTTTTTTGCTTCGCGCATACAGGAAGGACACCATGGAAAGCCGCAAGCCGTATCTCGCCACCCTGCCCGGACTCATCCTGGGCTGCCTCGTTTGCTGCGCGCTCTGGGGCTCCGCCTTCCCCTGCATCAAAATCGGCTATGCGCTCTTTGGCATCCCCGCGCACGATAGCGCCTCGCAGCTGCTCTTCGCGGGTCTGCGCTTCACCCTTGCCGGCATGCTGGTCATTGTTGGCATGAGCGCGGCCCAGCGCCGTCCGCTCGTTCCGCAAGCGCGCGACATCAAGCCCATCCTCACGTTGTCGCTCTTCCAGACTATCGGCCAGTACTTCTTTTTCTACCTGGGACTCTCGCGCGCCAGCGCCATGTCGAGCTCCATCATCGAGGCCAGCGCCAACTTCCTAGCCATCCTCTTTGCCGCCCTGGCGTTTCGCACCGAAAAGCTCGATGTGACCAAGGTGCTCGGCTGCGTGCTGGGCTTTGCCGGTGTCGCGCTCGTCAACCTTTCGGGCGCGGATGGCACCTTTGGCTTTACGCTCGACGGCGAGGGCTTTATCTTGGCTTCCACGGTTGCGGGCGCCCTGTCGACCTGCCTCATCGGTATCTTCTCGCGCGAGCATGACGGCGTCCTGCTCGCCGGCTGGCAGTTTTTAGTCGGTGGTCTGGTCCTTACCGCCATCGGGTTTTTAATGGGCGGCACGTTATCCCCCACCGCAATCGCCCCCGCTATCGCACTCATCATTTATATGGCACTTATCTCCGCGGTCGCATACTCGCTGTGGTCGCGCCTGCTTGCCGTCAACCCCGTCAGCCGCGTCTCGGTCTTTGGATTTATGAACCCGGTCTTCGGCGTGCTGCTGAGCGCACTGCTGCTCGGCGAGGGCGCCGGCACGAGCCCTGTTACCGTACTTGTTGCCCTGCTGTTGGTCTGCGGCGGCATCATCATCGTCAACAGGCCCAAAAAGGTCTAACGAACTACCCCTATTTAGCAGAGGGGGTTCACATGCTTTAGCTTAATGGAGTACATCGGAGAGCCGAGGGCCGCCACGCCCGCCAGCGTGCGCCCTTTTTCTAGCGTATCTGGGCGCCGGCTTTCTTCTTCTCGCGCTTTACGCGGTAGAGCTCCGCGTCGGCAGCACGAAGCAAGTCTTGCCAGGCATCGACGCCATCACCAACCCGTGCGTAGCCGATGGACATCCGCAACAGATACGGAACCTCGGCGCGCGCGAGCTCGTCGTTGATTGTCGCGCACAGATGCATGATATCCTGTTCCGCCACTGCCTTTTGGAGCACCACGAACTCATCGCCACCATAACGTGCGATAAAGCCGCCAGACGCCGAGCAGACTTCTTTGAGCGCAGCGGATATGACCTGAAGAGCGTGGTCGCCCTCCACATGCCCATAGCGATCGTTAATCTGCTTAAAGCCGTCGGCGTCCATCATAAGCAGATATACATCTTCGGCCTGATCAACATTTGAGAAGAGCGACAGCATATAGGTCTCAAAACGGTTGCGATTGTTAAGTCCAGTCAACGGGCCGGTCGAGATGAGCTGCTCCTGGTAGATGATGTAGAGCAGCAACATGCTAATCATTATGCCGACACAAAGGCCGGGCACCGAGTATACGACCTGAAAGGTACCGCCAACCAGGGCCGGAATGGCGAAAAATGCCAAGGTTCGATAGATGGCCTTCGTCTGCAGGCTCTCGACCCTGCGAGATTGCACAAACGCATGCAGGGACGTATGTATAACGTAACAGTAGCTGACGATGGGCTGGATCATATAGGCAAAGCCGCGACGATACACACCCTGCGAATCGATATAGAACAGGGCGTGCGTCCAGTAACTGGTAAACGCCAGCACGACCACCAGAGCCGTAGGCAACGCTACAAGCACCACCCTATAGCGCGAGGTCAAAAGGCGAGAACCCTGCACCGTCTCGGAATAGATAAACCAAATGAGACACGCGATAGCAAAGAGCGAAAACGAAACCGCGTTGGAAATCCAGTTGGCAGCAATGCCCAACGTGCCGTCCACACCGTCCGAAAGCGTCCAGATCATATCGAATAATATGTACGCGGCAGAGGTGTAGCCAAGCATGCTAAACAATAACTGCTGGGTGCTCGAGAACAAGGAGCGACGACTTCGCACGGCAAGCCCGATAAGAACAATCATGCATAGCACGAATATCTCAATCTTGAGTGTCTTAACCACTAGCGCCATCCCTTCAATATCCAAGTGGTCAGAATCGCCCAATTCGAATCAGGGCAATAAACACCCCTTTACTCCGCAGGGGTAAAGGGGATAATAGCAGAGCGCCCGAACATCACTGCAAAACAGTTTCTGTTCGGGCGCCCATACGGCGCGAATTGCACACGCCGGCATCATTGATGGGTATCGATTGCTACTCGCCATCGATGTCAGTCGCGACGGCCTCCTCGATGGCCTCGACACCGACAGGCGACAGATCCTCCTTGCCTTGGCAGAACTTCTTGTCGACCCAGCCAGTCAGAATCGGAGCCATGATCGCCGTGATGATAACGGCGGTGGCGATCTGAGCGTACGCGGTGGGCGCAAGCTCGGCGTAACGCGGTGCGACCTCGGCGAGGGCAACCGGTGTGGTCATAGCCGTGCCGGCAATGGTGGAGCAAGCCACAGCGGCCTTGCCATTGCCGCCGCACAGACGCTCGAACGCAAAGGTGATGGGACCGACGACAAACAGCGTGACAAGGCCCAGCAAGATGCCGGAAATACCGCCGGTGATAAAGCTCGACAGGCTCATGGACGCACCGAGCTGAAATCCGATGACGGCAATCGCAGGATTGGCACCGGGAACCAGCAGGTTCTTGATAAACGGGAACAGGTTGCCCAGAACCATGCCGATAACGAGTGGCAAGATGGAGCCGATAATGGTGCCAATGGGAATGTTGGCGAGGCCGGAAACACCGAGGATGATCATCGTGACGGCGGGGCCGGCCGTAAAGAACAGGATACCGACGGCGCCCTGCTCAGACTCATCACCGAACTCGCCCATGATGCCCGTATAGAGCGCCATGTTGCAAAACGTGATGCCGCCGATGATAGACACGGAGCTCATACCCAGGAAGTTGTCGTTAAAGAAATATGCCACGCCCAGGCCGAGAGCCGCTGCGACGACCAGCTTGGGAATCAGCACGACGATGCCGGTCTTGATAGCGCCCGGCGTGGACTTAAAGCTGATGCCGGCGCCCACAAACAGCAGGATCGCGGCGACGATGGTATTGGAGCCACCGCGGCAGGCAGCCGTAAAGAATCCGCCGATCTCAAAAACCTGCGGGCAGAAGGTGTTGAGCAAAAGACCGACGATCATCGGATAGATCATGATGTCGCCCGGGATGCGTGGGACCTTGAATTTCTTTTGCTCGTTGGCGGTCGCTTCCTGTGCCATGAAACCCCCATTTCCGCTGACGGGGTACAAAAGCCCACGTCATGCTTTGCTACAGTAAAGTTTGACCATGGTACCAGAAGAAATAGACCAGCTCGGTGAATAATTCGACAAGTTGGGATGGAACGAGATTCGGCGCCCGCGACGCCACCCCTATATAAGGCTCAAGACGATATAGAGTACGATGCCCGAGACGCAGCACCACAGCATCGATTTTGTCTTGACCGCCACGACCACGACGCCGGCGGCCGCAATCCAGGGAACCAAGGCAGGCCAGAGCCCCGCGTCGAACGCGCCGGGACTCACCAAGTCGTTGGCGACCAGCGCGGCAAAGGCAGCGGGCGGGATATAGCCCAGGGCCTCGGTAATGCGGGGCGACAGGGTCCGCCCGCGCAAGGCGAACGCCGGCGCGATGCGAAAGAACGCGATAGCAGCCCACGACGACAGCCACAGAGCCAAGAACTCGTTAACGGGCATCGCGGGCACCTCTTCCGTCAAATACAGCATCGCACGCCAGCGCAATGGTAATGCCGACCACGACGCTTGCCGGCACGGCAATATTCGTGAGGCCCAAGAACTTGCATACGGCGACGGACACCGCGCCCGAAACCGCCGCGACAACGTTGCCGCGCGACAGCCGCTGCGAAAAGAGCAGGCAGATAAAGAGCGAGGTGCAGACAAAGGCTGCAATGGCGGTGGGAACATCGACAACGGCGCCGACGATGGCGCCCATCGTACACGATACGCCCCATGTTGCGATAAGGATCACGTTGAGCACGAAGGATTCGCGCGGGCCCCAATCCTCCCCTTCAACCAGCTTGGCAAGCGAGATGCCGTATGCCTCCTCGGTGAGCGTCGCGGCAACAGCCAGCGTCTGACGCTTCGAGGCGCCCGCCAGATGGGGTGCGATCGATGCCGAATAAAGTGCAAAGCGCGAGGAGATGGCGGCGACGCTCGCGATAATCGAAGGTGCCGGTACGCCCGCCAGCCAAAGATTGCAGATCATAAACTGGCCGCTGCCCGTCACAAACGTGCTGCTCAGAGCAAAGACCATCCAGGGCTCCATTCCCGTCTGCCCCATGATCATTCCGCACGGCGCGCCTATCGCAACATAGGTAAGCATCACCGGCCAGACGATTTTAAAGATCCTAAGGACCATGCCACTCCCATTCTGGTAAGTCGTCTGCAGCGCGCCTCGCAACGCAGCAGAAATATCAACCGGTGGCAATAAAGTTCGCCTACAATTGCCACCGGATCGAAAGACACAACTTTTTAGGAAGTCATTATGACAGCTATCGATCGAACGCGGGCAGCCGCGGCCTTCAAGACCTACACCGATGCCTACGACGCCACCAACCCACGCATCGCGCTCAAAATCGAGCATACGCACCACGTGGCCGAGGCATGCGATGCCGTAGCGCGCGAGCAGGGCTGGTCGTCAGAAGATATTGACTTGGCGTGGCTTTGCGGACTGCTGCACGATATGGGCCGCTTCGAGCAGCTGCGACGCTGGGACACCTTTAAGGATGCCGAGAGCATGAGCCATGCGGCGTTGGGCGTCGGGGTCCTCTTTGGCGAGAACCCCGACGACGCGCCTGCCACAACAAGCATCCGAGATTTTATCGAGGCCGACGAGCACGACGAGCTCATCCGCGCGAGCATCGCCTATCACAGCGACTTTCGCCTGCCGGCACAACTCGACGAGCGTACACGGCGCTTCTGCGATATCGTGCGCGATGGCGACAAAATCGACATCATGCGCACCATCGCCGACAGCACCGTCGACACCGTCCTCAAGGTGGATGAGGACACGTTTCTCGCCAGCCACTTCTCGACACCGACGCTGGCCGCCTTTGACGAGCACCGCTGCGTCGCACGCGATGAACGCGACGAGTCCGCAGACTACCTGGTGGGACTCATCTGCTTTATGTTTGAGCTCGTCTATCCGGCAAGCCGCGCGCTGGCGCGCGAGCAGGGCGATATCTACCGCCTGCTCGACGCGCCCTTTGGCATTACGCGCCCCTTTACCAATCC
>USCS01000083.1 GCA_900552875.1 uncultured Collinsella sp.
CCTCCGCCGCCCGCCTGACCGCGTCGACGTAGTAGGCGAGCACGTCGTTGTCGGCCCCCTCCGCGAACCTTATCGACTCGATCCAGGACCAGTGCGCCCGGGTCCAGTTGCCCTTCCTGCGGCCGGTGGGCGTCCTCTCGTCGAAGACGAGCCCGTGCCTGAGCAGGAACTTGGAGAGCCGCTGCTTCGAGCGCGAGAGGTCGTCCCTCGCGTCCTCGAGCGCCCTGGTCAGGTCGCGGGCGGCCTCGCACTCGTCGTCGGGGACCCACACCTCGACCACGTTGCCGACCGACAGCATGCGGGCGAGGAACTCGGCGTCGTTGCGGTCGTTCTTCCTGCGCCTGTCCGCGCTGGGCTTGATCATCTTCGAGACGGCGCCGACCACGCAGTCGACCCCGAGGCCGGAGAGCCTCTTCTGCAGGTCGAACCCCGTGACCCCGGACTCGTACACGCACCTGGCCTTTGGGTCCACGGACCGCACCCACCCCGCGACTGCCCCGGCGTCGTAGCCGAAGGTCGCGCAGCGCACCTCCCCGGTCATGACGTCGAGGGAGACTGCCTTTATCGAGCGGGCGTGGACGTCGAGGCCGACGAAGGTGGTAGTATCGAGCATGGGAGCCCCTTCCATGAATGCGGCGTGGCCGCCGCGGCTGAATTAGACACTCACCATTGTCGGCCTAATCCGCGGTCTTTCATGCAGCAGGGGCTCTCAATGTTTTTATGTCCTGCTCATATCGTCTGTGCCGGCACTTGGGGACACTCCTGGGAATCATTTCCCGTTCGCCGATTTCGGTCTTGATAAATGTATATAACGACTATAACGTAGTGTGAAACATATTGGAAACAATACCGAGGAGGCTGCGTTGAAGAAAAGCAATCTGGGCTATGTGCTGGTGCTGATCGCCGCGCTTATGTGGGGCAGCATCGGAATCTTTGTAAACGGCATCTCGGCCATGGGCGTTTCGTCCCAGAGCATGGCTGCCTTTCGCTTGTTGGTCGGAGCGCTTATCTTGGCGCCGGTCCTGATGTTTATGGGCTGCCGTCCGGGTGAGGGGTCTACCGTGGCTCAGGGTCCGCTGGCACTGTTCAAGGCAAGCCCTAAAGAGCTTGTTCCCTGCGCGCTTGTCGGTATTGTTGGCCTGGCCGCCGCCAACACCTGCTATTACGAGTGCATGGGCGAGGTGGGCATGTCCACGGCCTCGGTGCTGCTCTATACCTCGCCGGTGTTTGGCGTCGTGCTCGGCCGCGTGCTTTATCGCGAGGACGTGACCCCCAACAAGCTCGTCGCCATTGTCTTTAACATCGTTGGCTGCGTGCTTGCAGTGACCAATGGCGACCTTTCCGGTTTTCATTTTTCGGTTTGGGGCGTCACGTCGGGCGTGATTGCAGGCCTTTGCGGTGCGTCGCTCGCGGTGTTTAGCCGGATAGCAACCAAGACAGTCCACCCGCTGGCTGTCACGTTTTGGGGCTTTGTTTTTGGCGGTGCGGTTATGGCAGCTATCGCGGCTCCGTGGCCGGATGTCGCCGCGGCAATGTCGCCACAGCTGCTGCTGCTGTTCCTTGGCTTTGGACTCATCCCCACAGCCGTGGCTTACATCTTATATATGCAGGGTCTGTCCATGGGGCTCGAGACGTCGAAAGTTCCCGTCGTAATGTCATTCGAGACAGTCGTCACCGTACTGCTGGGCATTGGTGTCTACGCCGAGCCCGCCGGCGCGATCAAAGTCCTGGGCATCGTGCTGGTGCTCGCGTCCATCCTGATTATGAACACCGACTTCTCCAGGCTGCGCAACAGTGTGTTTGTCGGTCATGTCATTGAGAGCATGACCTTTAAGCCCAACGCGTGGTGGACCGAAAAATCTCAGGACATAGATCTGTTTAAGGAGCGCACCGGCATCGCGCTGGAGCCCACCGTGCAGGAAAGCCCCTGGTACTTCGTGCGATAGGGGATTGCGCGCAGGGTCTGACCTGGGGTTATCCAGCTAGCGCCGGCCTACCCAGCCCAACGTTTCGAGTACGTTAAACCCGTCAACGGTCGATTTTCACCCGCGAACGGTCTTTATACTAATTAGCAATATAAGCAACGTATAAGACGTTATAATGACCATAACGAAAAGGAGGAGGCAAGATGAATCAGATCATTCTCGCATCTCATGGCGGCCTGGCCGCAGGCGCCAAAGACACGCTCGAGATGGTTCTCGGCGACGTGTCGAACGTCCACGTCGTGTCGCTTGCTCGTGACGACAAGGAGCCCATCACCAATAAGGTTGAGGCTATGATCGCCACGTTCAACGCGGACGACACCGTCTATGTGCTGACCGATATGCTCGGCAGCTCGGTCAACAACAACATGGTCGAGCTTTCCAAGAACGGCACGAAGTTCACGGTTGTCAGCGGTTTCAACATCCCGTTGGCGCTCACGCTTGCTATGAGCCCCGCCCCCGTCAAGGGCGCCGAGCTCGCGGCCCTCATCAATGAGGCCCGCACCGGTCTGACCAACCCCAACGCACCGGTCGAGGCCGCCGCGGCTCCCGCCAAGAAGGTCAAGGCGTCCCGTCACAGCTCCGGTCCCGCCAAGATCGTCCTCGCACGTCTTGACTACCGTCTGCTGCACGGCCAGGTCGTCTTTACCTGGACCACCAAGGTCCAGGCTGAGCGCATCATCGTCGTCGACAACGCTGCCGCCAACGATGACATCAAGAAGGGCGCTCTTAAGTTGGCCAAGCCCCAGGGCGTGCGCCTAAACGTCTTCACCGTCGAGCGTGCCCTCGCCAAGATGGACAAGCTCAACACCCTCGGCGAGCGCGTCATGTTCGTCTTTGGCAACACGGCCGAGATGCTGCAGTTCTGCCAGGGCTACAAGCTCGACGCCATCAACCTGGGCGCCACCGCCAACCACGACGGTGCCGATCAGGTCGGCGGCAAGGACAGCTCCGTCTTCTTCGACGCCGCCCAGAAGGCCGACGTCAACCAGCTGCTCGACATGGGCATCAAGCTCTATGTCCAGCAGACCCCTACGTATCAGAGCGTCGACATCGACGCCAAGCTGTAATCAACCAGGCTTTTGCCTGACTGAAAGGAGAAGGGTATGAATACGTTCATCAGTGCGGTGCTCGTCGGCCTCGTCGGCGTGTTCTGCATGTGGGACTCCCGCCTGCTCGGTCGTCTTAACTTCGAGCAGCCCCTCGTTGGCGCTACGCTCGTCGGTCTGCTGCTGGGCGATGTGCCCACCGGCCTTGCCGTCGGTGTCGCCGTCGAGCTCGTGTCCATGGGCCTGGTGCAGGTCGGCGCTGCCGTTCCGCCCGATATGGTCCTGGGCGGCATCGTGGCCGCTGCCTTTGCGTGCCTGACCGATGCTTCCGCCGAGACCGCCATGACGATCGCCATCCCGGTCGCCGTCCTGGGTCAGCTCCTCGGCATCGTGTTCCGTTCCATCATCGCCGCCCTCACCCATGTGGCAGATAGCGCGATCGATAACGGAAAGTTCAAGACCGCCTACCGTATGCACATCTGCGCCGGCTCCGGTCTGTACGCCATCATGTACTTCCTGCCGATCTTCCTCGCCGTCTTTGTTGGCACCGACCTGGTTCAGGCCATCGTCAACATGGTTCCCGAGTGGCTGTCCACTGGTCTTAACGTTTCGACCAAGATCATGACCGCCTACGGCTTGGCCCTGCTGCTCACCATGATGATCAAGAAGGGTATGACTCCGTTCCTGTTCATCGGTTTCCTGCTCGCCGCTTACCTCAACCTGTCCGTCATCGCGGTCGCTCTGATCGGTGTGTGCCTGGCTGTCGTCTTCATGGGCTTCAAGTTCAACGGTTCCCATGCAGCCGCCGGTGTCGATTCCGACTACGATCCGCTCGAAGACGACGAAGACTAAGGAGGAACACACTATGGCAACCGCAACCAAGGACGTGTCCCTGAACAAGAAGGTCAGCCAGTTCTTCTGGCGCTCCTGGGCCATCCAGGCCTCTTGGAACTACGAGCGTCAGATGAACATGGGCTTCCTCTACGGCATGGTTCCCACGCTCGACCGCCTCTATCCGGACGAGTCCGACCCCAAGCAGCTCGCTGCTAAGAAAGAGGCTTACCACCGTCACATGGCGTTCTACAACTGCACCCCGCAGACGAGCGCCTTTATCCTGGGCCTCACCGCCTCCATGGAGGAGGAGTACGCCAAGGACCCCGAGAATTTCGATCCCGATTCGATCAACGCGGTCAAGACCTCCCTCATGGGTCCGCTTTCCGGCATCGGTGACTCCTTCTTCCAGGGCACCATCCGCGTTATCGCCTTTGGCCTGGGCGTTCAGCTGGCTCAGCAGGGCTCCATCATGGGCCCGATTCTGGCCATGCTCATCTCCATTGTCCCCTCTGTGCTGATCACTTGGTTCGCAGCCAAGATGGGCTATCAGGGCGGCCACGAGTACCTGAGCAAGCTTCAGGGCGGCGACCTCATGGAGAAGCTCATGTATGTCTGCGGCATCGTGGGTCTTATGTCCGTGGGCGGCATGATCGCTACGCTGATCGGCGCCACCACCCCGCTGCAGTTCGCTGAGGGCACCGTCGTGATCCAGGACATCCTGGACGGCATGATGCCCCAGATGATTTCCCTTGGCCTCACTGGCCTTATGTACTGGCTCATCAAGAAGAACGTCAACACCGGTTGGCTTCTCGTGATCGCCATCGTGGGCGGCATCGCCCTCTCCGCGGCCGGCATCCTGGCCTAGTCGCGACCAAGCGCCTAATCGCTTTCCCCCGGGGGCCTGCCTGGCATCCCATACCCCAGGCAGGCTTCCATCCCTAAATGTGTCAAAGGGACAGTTCCTTTGACACTTCCTCAACGGGCCGGCGACTCGGTCCAAATCACGGTAACCCTGCGAGCGCCCGGCAATGTGGCGCCGCAAAAATCGAAAGGAATGTGTCAGATGTACGAGATCGACCTTAACCTCCCTAAGCAGATCGTCGCTGACGTCCTGTCCAACCACGAGATCCACAGCGTCGCCTTCGTCGGCTGCGGTGCTTCCATGTCCGACCTGTACCCCGCCAAGTACTTCCTGGCCAACAACACGGACAAGCTGAACGTTCAGATCTTCACCGCTAACGAGTTCAACTACGACACGCCTTCTTGGGTCAACGAGCACACCTTCGTGATCACCTGCTCCCTCGGTGGCTCCACGCCCGAGACCGTCGAGGCCAACAAGACCGCCAAGAAGCACAACTGCCCGGTCGTCTCCCTCACCAACAAGGCTGGCTCCGCTCTGACCGTCGACGCCGACCACGTCATCGTCCACGGCTTCCACGCCAACTATGCCGCTAAGGCCGAGAAGCCTGGCTACGCCATCGCTCTTGCTCTCGAGATCCTTCAGCAGACCGAGGGCTATGATCACTACGAGGATATGATCACCGGCCTCACCAACATCTTCGACCTGTGCGAGAACGCCGCTCAGCACTGCACCAAGCTCGCCAAGAAGTTCGCTGAGGACTTCAAGGACGACAAGATGATCTACTTCATGGCTTCCGGTGCCTCCGAGAAGATGGCTTATTCTCACGCCGCCTTCCTGTTCACCGAGATGCAGTGGATCGACGCCGCCGCCTACAACACCGGCGAGTACTTCCACGGCCCGTTCGAGGTTTCCACCGAGGGTAAGCCCTACGTTTTCTTCATGTCCGATGGTGCTACCCGTCCGATGGACGCCCGCGCCCTCACCTTCCTTGAGCGCATGGGCGCCAAGGTCGCTCTGATCGACTCCAAGGACTACGGTCTGGCCGACGCCGTGCCGGCGAGCGTCATCACCTACTTCAACCCGCTGCTGCACCTCGCCGTTATGCGCGAGTACGGCAACCAGATCGCCGAGGCCCGTCAGCACCCGCTGACCATGCGTCGCTACATGTGGAAGCTTTCCTACTAATCGCAAGTAAGTAGACCTTACGGGTTGATTGAGAGGGGATGGGGTTTACGCCCCGTCCCCTTTTTTGCTCTTGAGAGGAGATGCGTATGATCAAGGCAGTGCTGTTTGATATGGATGGCGTGCTGGTCGATACCGAGTGGTTCTACAACCGCCGCCGCGTGGCGTTTATGGAGGAGAAGGGCTTCCACTTTGACGAGATCCCCGATCTTTCGGGGTCTAACGAGCCGGCCATTTGGCAGGCGCTGGTGCCCGACGATGTTGAGTTGCGCGAGCGCCTGCGCGTGGAGTACAAGCAGGTCTACAGCCCGGTCCATCCCGTTCCGTATGCCGAGCTGCTCAACGAGCAGACAGAGCCGGTGATGCGCGAACTGCACGAGCGCGGCGTGAAGTGTGCCATCGCGAGCTCGTCCTATCGCGAGCTGATTGACGAGCTGGTGGACATCGCCGGTATTGCCGACGTGTTGGACTACACCATCAGCGGCCACGAGTGCAGCGCGTTTAAGCCCGATCCCGAAATCTACCTGCGCGCCATGGAAGCGCTGGGTGTGGAGCCGGCCGAGTGCCTGGTCATCGAGGACTCGCCGATGGGTATCGAGGCGGGCAAGCGCTCCGGCGCCCGCGTTCTGGCGTTGCGTCCGCACGAAGGCGTCAACCTCGATCAATCGCGAGCCGATGCCGTTATTGATAATCTGACCGACATTTTGGCCGCTTTGTAGTGTCAATCCGCCGCGAGAAGCACGGGTTCAAACGTTTTTTGCGGTGGATTGGCTCAATTTGGTTTCGATTTTGATCCGTTTGGCTTCGATTCGGGCTAAGTGAGTAGACTTTTTGGCGTAGGCCGAGCATAAAGTGCATCTGCTCTAGTAAAACCGACGCTCCTATAAGTTGTCAAGAGGCAGTTTGCGGGAGCGCTCCCTTCAATTCGCACAGGAGCTCGTAATACCTCCTCTCCAGTTTCGTCGACCGCCGTTTC
>USCS01000084.1 GCA_900552875.1 uncultured Collinsella sp.
CTCGTGGAGGACGTCCTTCACATAATCCAGGTCGTTCTCGTAGCGCTGACGGCGCTCGCGGATCGGCGCGAAATACTCGTTGACGGCCTCGGTCACGTACTTCTTGAGCTGGCCGGAGCCGCCCATACCGATCTCCTCGGCAATCTCAACCTCGGAGCGACCGGTGCAGATGGCAGCGGTCGAAAGCAGGCCGGACACACCGGGGCGGTTCTCGGGGTCGAATGTGATCATGCGCTCGGAGTCGGTCTGGCTCTTCTTGATGCGCTTGGCCGTCTCCTCGGCGGTCATCGAAATATTGATGGCGTTGCCGTAGCTCTTGCTCATCTTGCGACCGTCCAGGCCGGGCAGCAGCGGGGTCTCGGAAAGCAGCGCGTCGACCTCGGGGAACACCTTGCCGTAGCGGTTGTTAAAGCGGCGAGCGATGGTGCGGGTAAGCTCGATGTGCGGCAGCTGGTCGCGGCCGACGGGCACTACATTGCCCTTGCAGAACAGGATGTCGCAGGCCTGGTGCACCGGGTAGGTGAGCAGAAGGCCGGTGAGCTCGTGGCCCGATGCCTCCATCTCGGCCTTAACCGTGGGGTTGCGCGCCAGCTCGGCCTCGGAGACCAGCGACAGGAACGGCAGCATGAGCTGGTTGGCGGCGGGCACGGCGGAGTGTGCGTAGATCATGGTCTTGTCGGGGTCGATACCGCAGGCAAGGTAGTCCATGACCATGTTGTACACGTTGTCCTGGATGTGCTCGGTGGTGTCGCGGTCGGTGATGACCTGGTAGTCGGCGATGAGCACGTTGGTCTTGGCGCCCATGTTCTGCAGCTCCACGCGGCCCTTGAGGGTGCCAAAATAGTGGCCCAGGTGCAGGCGGCCGGTGGGGCGGTCGCCGGTAAGCATGGTGAACTTCTCGGGCGTCTTTGCCAGGCCCTCGCGAATGGCGTTGCTCTTTTGCAGCGCGACTTCGTAGCTGTTCTCGTTTGGCATGATTGCTCCTAACGTATGTTCATGGGTCAAGATGATAACGCGTTTATTGGAGGGGCGGGACATAAGTAGACGAGGGGTGGGAGAGGGGCGGCTTGTGCAATGGGTGCGGCGCGGCTGCGCATGGCCAACGGTGCCTGGGCACATCCTCGGCAGCTTATCCTAGAGCTTGTGGTGGCGCTCTTCTTTGCGCTCCTCGGCTGCCTGTTCCTCCTGCTTAAAGGCGGGGTCGTCGGGGGTTACCAGCTCGTCTTCGTGCGTTCGCTTGTTGTAATGGTGGCGCAGCACGGGCTCAAACAGGTGCAGGCGCTTGGCGAAGGCCGCCGAGCCAATGGCGAGCACGGTAAAGATGAGCACGCGCATGGGGACCTCGACCTGATTGATGGCCGCGGCGCCGGCCGAAAGCAGTATGCACCAGGCGTAGATGAGCAGTACGGCTTGCTTTTGGTTGTAGCCCTCTTGAATGAGGCGGTGGTGGATGTGACCCTTGTCGGCCTGCCCAATGCTAATGTGGGCGCGCTTGCGGCGCACGATGGCGCTAAACGTGTCGATGATGGGCACGCCGGCCACGATGAGCGGGATGATGAGCGAGGTGAGCGCGGCGGTGCGGCTCACGTTGAGCAGCGAGATGGAACCCAGCGCAAAGCCCAGAAGCAGCGACCCCGAGTCGCCCAAGAAGATGCTCGCGGGGTTGAAGTTATAGCGCAAGAAGGCGAGGCACGAGCCAAAGAGCGCGATGGAGAGCGCGGCGGCGTCGATGCGGCCCGAGAGCACGGCGACCGAAAACATGGTGAACGACGCGATGCCGCAGATGCCCGTGGCCAAGCCGTCGAGGCCGTCGATGAGGTTAATGATGTTGGTGAATGCCACCAGATAGATCACGGTAATGGGGTAGGCGAGCCATCCGAGCATGATCTCGCCGGGAGCAAACGGGTTGACGATGACGCCGATCCGCAGGCCGCCCATGCAGGCGATAAGCGCGGCGAGGACCTGTCCGGCCAGCTTTTGCTTGGGCGTGAGCTGGAAGACGTCGTCGATAGCGCCGGTCGCAAAGATAACGGTAAAAGAAAGCGCAAGTATGGGGTAGCTGATGTGCAGACGGGGGTGGGGCACCAAAACGGGCGGCCAACCCAGGTACCAGGTGCCTAGGATTTGCACAGTGCAGGCGACGACCAGGCCCAAAAACACCGCCGTTCCGCCCAAACGCGGGATGGGCTTGGTGTTGATGCGGCGCTTAGAAGGATAGTCGACGGCATCGAGCTTAATTGCCAAGCGCTTGACCAGGGGCACCGCGAGGAAGGTCGTGATAAAGGCCGCCGCTGCCACGCATAGGTACGGTATGTAGCTCGGGGATGAAGCCATGAATCTAAAAACCGCCAAGCGTCGAAGGAAAAGGTCAGAAGAACGCCATGCGCAAAGGGCATAGCCGAACCATAATACTCGACCAAGGGGGGTGCATGGAATTGCACGCAGCGATAATCACGCGCTTACCAGATATTGGGATGTTGTCGATGGCTTGTCGGGATGCCGGCGTGGATCCATATGGACTGTAATGGCATTTTTCGGCAAAAGAAAACCACCCCCCACGTTACGAAAATGAACCCACCTAAAACAGGTGGGTGCCCTCATCGACTGTTCCAGCGTCCTTAACAACGAAGGATACCTGTACTAGGTACGACTGTGTGGGCTCCCTAAATAAACGCGACGGTTCACCCAGTTGCTCCGCGGGGGGCGGAATACCTACATCATAAAGCGGCACTTTATCGATTCCAGTCTTGACATTACAAAAATCGTGTCGGACGATTACGGCGCCTTGGGCTCGAGCCGTCTGTGGGGTTGATCCCTTTACGTTTGAGCTGCTGAATCGTTGTTTTGGAGCATGGTTTTATGCCGACGTCGTTGACCGAACTTTTTTCGCCCGCCTGCCATTTGTGTCCGCGCCGTTGCGGTGCGGCGCGCGATGAGGGCGCGCACGGCGTCTGCGGTGCTAACGACACGCTCAAGGTGGCCCGCGCCGCGCTTCATATGTGGGAGGAGCCGCCTATCTCGGGCGAGGCCGGTTCGGGCACGATCTTCTTTAGCGGCTGCTCGCTCAAATGTATCTACTGCCAGAACCACGAGATCTCGACCGGCAATTTTGGCCTTGAGATTTCGCCTGAGCGCCTGGTCGAGATTATGCTGGAACTGCAGGACCAGGGTGCCAACAACATCAATTTGGTGACGGCGACGCACTATGCGCACCTGTTGCCTGCCGCGATTGCCGCGGCACGGGCGCGCGGACTGGTTATCCCAATCGTCTACAACACGAGTGGTTACGAGCGCGCGAGTGCCGTGGCGGCGCTGGGCGACCTGGTCGATGTGTGGCTCACCGACTTTAAATATGCCGATGCCGGGCTTGCGCAGTCGCTCTCCCATATAAAGGATTACCCGCGTGTGGCCGTGTCGGGTCTGGCCCAGATGGCGCGCGAGATCGAGCGCCGCGGGGGAGAGTTGGTGGACGAGGACGGGCTTATGAAGCGTGGCATGATCGTGCGTCACCTGGTGCTTCCGGGGCATGCAGACGATTCGTGTCGCGTGCTGGACCTGGTGTGGCAGACGGTGGGCGACGTGCCGATCTCGGTTATGAACCAGTACACGCCCAATGCGCTCATGCGCGAGCAGGGCGGCGACCTGGCACGCGCCGTGACGCGTGAGGAGTACGAGCAGGTGCTCGACCATGCCGACGACCTGGGTTTTACGACGATGTTCTGGCAAGAGGGCGGCGCGGTAGACGAGAGCTTCACCCCGGCCTTCGACACCACCGGTGTTCTTACCAGCGCAAAGTAGTGCGTTCGTCGATGATTTTTCTGGGACGGGGATAAAAAATCATCGAGAGGATCGCCTGTTCGAAAAGTTGCCAAAATAGCCGCGCCCCAAAAAGACTGGTTATTGGGCGTTGACAGTTGGCGAGCCGTAGGTAAAATATCGACTTGTCCTGGGGACGTAGCTCAGTTGGGAGAGCGCTGCCGTCGCATGGCAGAGGCCGAGGGTTCGACTCCCTTCGTCTCCACCCTTGGATTTGATAAGCCGCTGACATTGTGTCGGCGGCTTTTTTTAAAAGAAAGGGCTATACCATGGCCGAGCTTGAGTCCCAACCATTGTCCGACGAGGAGCGCGCTGAGTTGGAAGAGCTCCGCGCTGAGAAGGCCCGCCGCGAGGCTCGGGAAGAGGCCCGTCGCGAGCGCGAGGAGCTGGCTGCCCTGCGTGCCGAGCGCGCGAAGGCCGAGGAGGTCGCCTCGAACGCCGCATCCGAGCGCAAGCCCGCGCCCGCACCCAAGCCCGCTGCAGCGAAGCCTGCACCTGCCGCGCCCAAACCTCAGCCTAAAAAGGCCGCTCGTCCCAAGTCCGTCGAGCCCAAGCCGAGCCGTGACGAGATGACCTTTGCCCAGCGCATGGTTACCTCCAAGGAACCTACGGGCGAGAACGAGATCCCTGGCATGGCGCCGGCTCAAAAAATCATCATTGTCCTTGCCCTCATCGCGTTTGTCATCTTTATGGGCTACACGATCCTGACCAGCATGGGACTGCTCTAACCGATTTGCATCGGGTGTCATGTCCTCATCCTCTGCTCTCGTCTAACCCTCAAATTCTGTACCACACATCCGAAAGGTCGCCCCATGGCTTTGACCGACATCTCGCATCCCACCGACATTGCAATGCTCACCGATCTGTACGAGCTCACTATGGCCCAGGGCCTGTGGGAGAGCGGCAAGGCCAATGAGCAGGGTTGTTTTACCGCGTTTTACCGCGACCATCCCTTTGGCAGCGCCTATGCCGTCATGTGCGGCACCGCCGAGCTGCCCGAGCTGGTCGAGAATCTGCGCTTTACGCCCGAGGATATCGACTACCTCGCCTCGCTTGAGGCCCCGGCCGGCGGCGCGATGTTTAAGTCCGCATTCCTCGACTATCTGCGCGATTTTCGTGCGCATGTAAACATCGACGCCGTGCCCGAGGGCGAGCTCGTCTTTCCGCGCGAGCCCATGGTGCGCGTCACCGGCCCCGCGCTGGAGTGCCAGCTGCTCGAGACGGCGCTGCTCAACATCGTCGGCTTCCAGACGCTTGTCGCCACCAAGACGGCGCGCGTGGTGCTGGCGGCGGACGGCCGTCCCGTGGCCGAGTTTGGCCTGCGCCGTGCCCAGGGCCCCGATGGCGGCCTGGCCGTCGCGCGCGCGAGCTACGTTGCCGGCTGTTCCTCTACGTCCAATGTGCTCGCCGGGCGCCGCTACGGTATTCCCGTCTTTGGCACGCATGCGCACAGCTGGGTGATGAGCTTCGATTCCGAGCTCGAGGCCTTCCGTGCCTTTGCCAAGTCGAGCCCCAAGAATTGTACGCTGCTCATCGACACCTACGATGTGCGCGAGGGCTGCGAGCATGCCATTACGGTTGCCAAGGAGATGGAGGCGGCGGGCGAGCGCCTGTCGGCTATTCGCATTGACTCCGGCGACCTCGCCAAGCTCTCCAAGTATGTTCGCGGCCGTTTTGATGCCGAGGGCCTGCCCTATGTGGGGATCTCGGTTTCTAACGATCTGGATGAGTACACGATTCAGTCGCTGCTCGACCAGGGCGCGCCCATCGATAGCTTTGGCGTGGGCACCAAGCTCGCGACCTGCTACGACCAGCCGGCGCTGGGCGGCGTGTACAAGCTTTCCGCCCGCCGTGCGAGCGAGGCCGACCCGTGGACGCCGGTGGTCAAGCTCTCCGAGCAGCCCTACAAGCGCACAATCCCGGGCGTGCAGCGCGTGCGCCGTTATTACGACGGCTTTGGCGGCCCGGTCTGCGACATGATCTACGACGAGGACCATCTGGTGGGGGAGGGCGCCGCGCGCGGCAATACCCTCGTGGCCGTGAATGATGCCGCCCTGGTGACCGACGTGTCGGAGCTTGAGTATCGCGAGCTGCTGGTGCCGATCGTGCGCGATGGCAGCGCAGTGGCTCCGCGTGAGAGCATCCAGGACGCGCGCGAGCGCTGTGTTTGGGCGCTCGATCATCTGGACGCAGCTTTCAAGCGCTTCCTGTACCCGCAGACCTATGTGGTGGGCATGGAGCAGGGCCTGGCTCAGGTGCGCGACGAGCTCGTGCGCAAGAACATGGCCGCGGCCTCGGCTTTCCCCTGGGCAAAATGATTCCTTGGGCGGTAGGGGCGAGTCACGCTCCCTTGGCCGCCAGCTCGGCCGTTCGCTGAACATTCGATTGGTTTGACGTATGACGACTTCTTATAAAACGATGGTGGTAAAGATCGGTTCGTCCACGGTGGTGGGCGCCGATGGCAAGGTCAACCGCGCCTTTATCGGCGGACTTGCCGATCAGGCCGCAGCGCTGCGCAAGCTCGGCTGGCGTCTGGTCGTGGTGAGCTCGGGCGCTATTGCCTGTGGCTATCCCGTGTTGGGCTTCGACCGCAAGCCGGTCGGCGACCTTCCGAGCCTGCAGGCCTGCGCCTCGGCTGGTCAGTGCATCATCTCGTCGGCCTACGACGAGGAGTTCCATGCGCGCGACCTGCTCACCTCGCTCGTGCTGCTCACGCGTCACGACACGGCGCGCCGCACGTCCTACCTGCACGCGCGCGACGCCCTGCTGCGCCTGGTGGAGCTGGGCGTGGTGCCGGTCGTCAACGAGAACGACACCGTTACCGTCGATGAGATCAAGTTCGGCGACAACGACACGCTGGCGGCGCTTGTGAGCTGCCTGGTTTCTGCCGATCTGTGCGTGACGCTCTCGGACATCGATGGCCTCTATACCGCCAATCCGCACGAGGACCCCACGGCCGAGTTCGTCCCGGTCGTGCATAAGATCGATGCCAAGATCATTGCCTCGGCGGGCGATTCTTCGACGTCGGTGGGCACCGGCGGCATGATCACCAAGATTCGCG
>USCS01000085.1 GCA_900552875.1 uncultured Collinsella sp.
CCGGCGAACTGGGCGTCGGAGTGCATACGGCCCATGGTGTCGGTCATGCCGTAAGAGGCAGGGCCGGCGCCCATGTTGTCCGGGTGCAGGGTACGGCCAGTGCCGCCACCAGAAGCGACGGAGAAGTACTTCTTGCCAGCCTCGAGGCGCTCCTTCTTGTAGGTGCCAGCGACGGGGTGCTGGAAGCGCGTGGGGTTGGTGGAGTTGCCGGTGATCGAGATGTCGACGTTCTCGTGCCACATGATGGCAACGCCCTCGCGGACGTCGTCGGAGCCGTAGCAGTTAACGGCAGCGCGGGGACCATCGGAGTAGGGGATGGTCTCGACGACCTTGAGCTCGCCCGTGTAGTAGTCGAACTGAGTCTTCACATAGGTGAAGCCGTTGATGCGGGCGATGATCTGGGCGGCGTCCTTGCCCAGACCGTTCAGGATAACGCGCAGCGGCTTCTTGCGAGCCTTGTTGGCGTTCAGAGCCAGGCCGATAGCACCCTCAGCGGCAGCGAAGGACTCGTGGCCGGCCAGGAAGGCGAAGCACTCGGTGTCGTCGGAGAGCAGCATAGCGCCCAGGTTGCCGTGGCCCAGACCGACCTTGCGGTCCTCGGCGACGGAGCCGGGAACGGTGAAGGCCTGGATGCCCTCGCCGATGATGGCGGCAGCCTCAGAAGCAGTCTTGGCGCCACGCTTGACAGCGAGAGCGCAGCCGAGGGTGTAGGCCCACTCGGCGTTCTGGAAGGCGATGGACTGGGTGTTGTTGACGATCTCACGCGGGTTGAAGCCCTTGTCGGTGCAGATCTGCAGAGCTTCCTCGAGGGAGGCGATGCCGTTGTCGGCGAGGCACTTGTTGATCTTGTCAGCGCGGCGCTCGTAACCTTCGAACGTAACAGTCATAGTTATTTCCCTCCCTTTCTACTCGTGAACCGGGAACACGCTGGCGACGGAGTGAGTCTCCTCGTCGGTGCGCGGGTCGATGTACTTGGCAGCGTTCTCCCACTGACCATAGTGGCCCATAGCGCCAGCGATGGCCTCCTCGGGGGTCTTGCCGGCCTTGACGGCGTCGGTGAACTTGCCGAGGTTCAGGAACTCGAATGCGATGATCTCGTTCTTGTCGTTGAGAGCCATGCGGGTGACGTAGCCCTGGGCGAGCTCGAGGTAACGAGCGCCCTTGGCCTTGGTGCCGAACATGGTGCCGACCTGGGAGCGAAGGCCCTTGCCGAGGTCGTCGAGGGAGGCGCCCACGGGCAGGCCGCCCTCGGAGAACGCGGTCTGGCTGCGGCCGTAAACGATCTGCAGGAAAATCTCGCGCATAGCAACGTTGATGGCGTCGCAGACGAGGTCGGTGTTGAGGGCCTCGAGGATGGTCTTACCGGGAAGGATCTCGGAAGCCATGGCGGCAGAGTGGGTCATGCCCGAGCAGCCGATGGTCTCAACGAGGGCCTCCTCGATGATGCCGTCCTTGACGTTCAGCGTGAGCTTGCAGGCGCCCTGCTGAGGTGCGCACCAACCCACACCGTGCGTAAGACCGGAGATGTCGGAAATCTCCTTAGCCTGGACCCACTTGCCCTCCTCGGGGATGGGTGCGGGGCCGTGGTATGCACCCTTGGCAACGGGGCACATGTTCTCCACTTCCTGTGAGTACTGCATGCCTCTCCTCTCTATCGTGTTGGCGTCCCGTTTGGGGGTCTTGGCTGGCGATTGCCGGGCGACCCTTCGAAAGGGACATGACATGCAGCCCCTATAATACCGCGAAATGCACGGAATATTCGGCGAACGGCTCAGTTTTCGCATCGAGAAGTGCTGAAGTTTTAATTGAAACGGTTTAACTCTATGTTCTGTGGTCGTGAACTTCCGTAGAGGGGGTCCGTCTTGGGCAAGCTATTGGTCAGCTCTTGTAAGCATTGCGGGGGTTGACCTGTTGCAACGATGCCGTTCGCCGCCTGATTACTGCCTTTGGCCGCGCGAGTGTATTGTTTTGCGTGAATGTTTTGATGGCACGCTTCAATCGTGCTGTATTGGATGGCAAGCAGATCCCGGCGAAGGGAGCGCCATGCAGCGCGTTTGGAGAACGGTTACCGGCTTTTACCATGTCTGTGCCCGCGGTACGGGCAAGCAGCTCATCTTTGAGGGCGATGAAGACCGGTGGGAGTTCTTGGAGCTGATGCGTGAGTGCTGCCGCAAGGCGGGCGTGACGGTTATCGCCTGGTGCCTTATGGGCAATCACGTGCGTCTGGTGCTTGCAGATTACGAGGACGCGATGAGCGCGGCGATGCACCGGCTGCTTTTGACGTACGCGCGGCGGTTCAATAAACGCACGGGGCGCACAGGGCATCTGTTCCAGAACCGTTTTGACCGGCGCTCGCTCGATACCGACTGGCAGGTGATGGAGGCTATTCGCTCCGTTCACGCCGATCCGCAGGAGGCGGGCATGAGCCTAATCGAGCGTTACCCCTGGAGCAGCTTTGCGGAGCATCTGCGCGCTTACGACAGTGATGCGGCAGATGCCGCGAGGGGATTTTCTGATCCTTCTTGCGTGCTTGAACTTTTTGGTTCTGCCGAGGGCTTTATTGCCTATTCGCTTTCGACGCCCGACGGTAGCGAGCCGGCGCTGTGCGATATGAAAGAGACAGAGTGGGAACGCCACGCCTTTGCCGACAAGATGGCGAAGAGCCTCGGGGTTCCGCTCAACGAACTCAAGACCGTTGCGCCCTCGCGGCGAGACAGAATCATTTTCGCTCTGCACGATGGCGGCTACACGGTGCGCGAGGTCGAACGGTATACGGGAATCAGCAAGAGTACCGTATCTCGTATCGTGCGCGCTTATGCGCGGGTGAAGGCACAGGCTGAGCTCTCGGAATAGAAAATGGCCGAACCACTCTTGTCAAGCGATTCGGCCAACAAAAATCTTAAGATTTGGGACAAGTTCTACTGATTATTTTGTCCCGTGAGCATGCCGTCGAGGGTGCGCCAGGCGAGCTCGGCGCATTTGACGCGGGCGGGCATGTGCGAGATGTCCTGGAGCTGGGCGGCTTCGTCCAGGTCTTCCAGGTCCTCCTCGGAGAGCTGCTCGCCGCGGATCATGGCAAGGAAGAGCTCTGCTAGGCGGCGAGCTTCCTCGACGGTCTCGCCGGTGATGAGGTCGGCCATGATGTCGGCGCTGGCCTGACTGATGGCGCAGCCGTGGCCGGTAAAGGAGGCCTCCTCGATCACGCCGTTCTCGACGCGCAGCTGCAAGGTGAGCTCGTCGCCGCAGCTGGGGTTGATGCCGTCGTGCTCGTGCGTGGGAGCATCCATCTCATACTTATAGTCGGGGTGCGAGTTGTGCTCCATAAATGTGGTGGAGGTGTACAGATTACCCATTGAACGTGCTCCAAACGTGATGCAGGCCGGCGATGAACTTGTCGATGTCGGCCTTGTCGTTGTAGAAGGCCACGCTGGCGCGGCAGCAGGCAAGGTTCTCGACGCCCAGCCAGGTGAGCAGCGGCTGCGCGCAGTGGTGGCCGGCGCGTATGCAGACGCCGTCCATGTCCATGATGCTCGCGACGTCGTGCGGGTGAATTCCCTTGACGTTAAAGCTCACAACGCCGTGGTGGTTGTCCCAATAGATGGAGCCGATGATCTGGACAAAGTCGAGCTGCATGAGTTCGCCCATCAGATAGTGGACGAGTGCCTGCTCGCGGGCCTGGATGTTCTCGTAACCCACCGTGTTAACCAGGTAATCAAGGGCGGCGCCCGTGGCGAAGATGCCGGCGGCGTCCTGCGTGCCGGCCTCGAACTTCTCGGGGACGGGCGCCCAGACGGCGTCCTGCTCGGTGACAGAGTCGATCATCTCGCCACCGGTGAGCATGGGCGGCATGGCGTTCAGCAGGTCCATCTTGCCCCACAGCACGCCGATGCCCATGGGGCCCATGGCCTTGTGTGCGCTAAAGGCAAAGAAGTCGGCGCCTAGGTCGGCCACATCGACCGGCATGTGCGGCAGCGACTGCGCGCCGTCGACGACCAGATAGCCGCCGTACTTGTGCACGAGCTTGCCGAGGTTCTTGACCGGGTTCTCGACTCCTAGCACGTTGGAGACCTGACCCACGGCCAGGATCTTGGTCTTGGGTCCCACCTTGGCCAGAACCTCCTCGGTGGTGAGCTGGCCGGTCTTGGTGGGATAGAGGTAGACGAGCTTGGCGCCGGTCTCGCGGCAGACCTGCTGCCACGGAATCAGGTTGGAGTGGTGCTCCATGATGGTGATGACGACCTCGTCACCGGGCTCGAGCACCGTGGGTGCAAAGCTCTTGGCGACCAGGTTGAGCGACTCGCTCGTGTTGCGGGTGAAGACGACCTCGTTGGCCTGTGAGGCACCGATGAGGTCGGCGATCTGCTGGCGGACTTTCGCGATGGCGTCGGTGGCCTCGACGGACAGCGAGTACAGGCCACGCAGGGGGTTGGCGTTCATGCGCTGATAGAAGTCGCGCTCGGCGTCGAGCACGCAGGCAGGGCGCTGCGCGGTGGCGGCACTATCGAGGAAGGCGATCTCGGGGTGTTGCTGGAACAGCGGGAACTGTGCCTTGTAGGGATTGGTCTCGATGTCGACGGTAGGCCAGCCGCGCGAGGCCTCGTCGCTGGCGTCGAGCTCCATAGGCTCCGGTGCGGTACAGGTATCGCATTTAACGTGCTCGGTGTCGATCATGCGAGCTCCTCTTCAAAGTTGTCGATCAGGTTGTTGCCCAGGCGGACGACGGCGGCGCGGGTGCGCTCGTCGGTGGCGGAAAGCGCGGCGTCCTCCAGCTTGGCACGGACGAACAGGTCCTCGGCGGCGTTTTGGTCAAGGCCGCGGCAGGCGAGGTAGAACAGCTGCTCGTCGCGGACGTGGCCGATGGTGGCTCCGTGGTTGCCGGCGACGTCGTCCTCGTCGCACAGGATGACGGGGACGGTCTTGTTGTCGACCCCCTTGTTGGCCAAAAGCACCGTCTCGCGCTCGGTGCCGGTTGCACCCTTGCAGCCGTGCACGAGGTCGATGGTGCCGCGGTAGACCTTCTTGGACGTGCCGGTCAGCACGCCGTTGGCGTCGATCTCGCACTCGGTCTTGCGACCGCGGTGGCGCAGCTCGTAGTTAAAGTCGCGCACCTGCTCTCGGGCGCCCAGGTAGTCAGTATCGATGGTGACCTTGGCGGTATCGCCCAACAGGTCGCCGGCGAGGCCGGTGGCGCTGGCACCGGCACCCAGGACGGTGTGCTGCACGTTGACGCGCGCGCCCTCGTCCAGGAACAGGCCGGTGTCGTCGAGCGCGATCCAGCTATCGTCGAGCGTCTGCGTGCAGGTCACGTTGACGGTGGCGTACTCGTGGGCGCACACGCGTAGCACGGAGCCCACGACACCCTCGCCGGTAACGGGGGAGTCTAGGGCAATATGTAGATCGAGCGTCGACTGGGGACGGGCGACGACGTCGATGGCGGCGATGGCCGCGGCGGCATCGACAGCGCTCACGCGCACGGTAACCGTGGCGTGCTTGTATGCGGGCACATCGATGACGATGCGCTTGGTAGCGTGGTCGGCCAGGTAGGTGTAGGCAGCCTCGCCCATGCCAGTCTCGAAGGCCTCGGCAGGGGAGAGCTCCTCCTCGAGCTTGATGGCGCCGGCCTGGTAGACGGAGGTCGCAGGCACGTCGAGCTCGGTCTCGGGCGTGATACGGGCGCGGTCGGCGGCATCGCCGGGGGCGGAGGCGCGGCGCTCGGGGAAACGCTCGGCCATAGCGTCCATGGCGGCTTCAAACGCGTCTGCCACGCCGGTAAACTGCTCGTCCAAGCCCTCGACCTCAACGGCCTCGGCGGGCGCGGCGGCAAGCTCGTCAGAGAGCTCGAGCTTGGTCTGGTTCATCTTGAGCCAACCCCAAGTGGCAGCCGGCATCGCATTAACCTGCTCAAGGATGGTAGCAGCGGTGTTGGTGGTCTGTTTCATTATCCGATCGCTCCTTCCATCTCGAGCTTGATCAGGTTGTTCATCTCGACGGCGTACTCCAGCGGCAGCTCCTTGGAGACCGGGTTGGCAAAGCCGTTGACGATCATGGTACGGGCCTCTTCCTCCGAGATACCGCGGCTCATCAGGTAGAACACCTTATCGTCGCCGATGCGGCCGATGGTGGCCTCGTGGCCGATGTCGACGTTCTTGGCGCGGATGTCCATGGCGGGGATGGTGTCGGAGCGGCTCTGGTCGTCGAGCATGAGCGACTGGCAGCTCACGGTTGCCTTGGAGCCCTCGGCCTTAGGCGTGGCCACGATGGAGCTGCGGAACGTCTGGATGCCGCCGCTCTTGGAGATGCCCTTGGTCTCGACGGTTGCCGAGGTATCGGGCGCGTTGAGCACGACCTTGCAGCCGGTGTCGAGGTTCTGACCGGCGCCGGCAAAGGTGATGCCGGTAAAGCTCGAGCGGGCGCGGCGGCCGTTGAGCACGCTCATGGGGTAGAGGTAGCCCACGTGGCTGCCGAAGGAGCCGCTGATCCACTCGATGTCGCCGTCCTCGTCCACGCGCGCGCGCTTGGTGTTGAGGTTGTACATGTTCTTGGACCAGTTCTCGATGGTCGAGTAGCGCAGGTGTGCGCGTTTGCCCACAAAGAGCTCCACAGCGCCGGCGTGGAGGTTGGCAACGTTGTACTTGGGCGCGGAGCAACCCTCGATAAAGTGCAGATCGGCGTCGTCCTCGACGATGATGAGCGTGTGCTCAAACTGGCCGGCGCCCTTGGCGTTAAGGCGGAAGTAGCTCTGCAGCGGAAAATCGAGCTTGGTGCCCTTGGGCACGTAGACAAACGAGCCTCCCGACCACACTGCGCCATGCAAAGCCGCAAATTTGTGATCCCTCGGTGTAA
>USCS01000086.1 GCA_900552875.1 uncultured Collinsella sp.
GGCAGCCAATAACGCCTACAGCGCTACCTCGGCGGACGCGAACGCTTCTGCCGACAATTCGTACGTTGATGAAGCCATGGCCGCGGACGAGGAGGCCGTTGCCGCCCGCCGTGCCGCCGAAAGCTCGCTGTGGGGCGCTCCTGCCCAGCAGCAGGCGGCCGAGGCTGCGCCGTACAACGCAAACCTCGCCAGCATGCCTATCATCTCCGGTGCCGCGGACATCGATCTCGATGACCTCGATGAGCCTGCAGCCATCACCGCATCGATTGATGCCCAAGATCGCATCGACACCGGCGACCTTCCGGACGCCTCGCTCGAGGTTGATGTCCCCATGGCCGATTACTCGGGCCACGAGGACATGTGGGCCGCCGCCACCGCGATTCTGGACGAGATCGACGAGCCTGCTCCTGTTGCAGCCGCCGCTCCCGTCACTGCCCCTCAGCCTGCTGCCCCCGCCTATGTCGGTCGTCACAGCGCTGTGTTCCCCGAGGATACCGCCCGTATCTCGCGCGAGGGCATCGAGCGGGCCGAGGCTATTGCCGCCGGCATTATGGAAAATCGTCGTCACGAGCGCGTCAATCAGATCCTCGAGGAAGAGATCGAGCGCCTGCAGTCTTCTACCGCCAAGCGTACGGGCCGTGCCTATCTGAGCGTTATCGAGGGCGGTACCGCCAGCTTCACGCCGCTCCGCGCGGAGGCATAACTTCTGCATGGTTAAGATCAATCGAAAATGGGCGGTCGTGACCTGCCTGATGGCGTTCTTGATCTGGGGTAATTCGCTGGTTCCCGGCTCGGGGTCGGGCTCACTGAGCCTAACGGTCATGGAAGCTATCCGCGATTTCCTGCACGGCGTGGGACTTCCATATGCATGGGTGACCAACTTTGTTGTTCGCAAGTGCGCGCATTTTACCGAGTATATGGTGCTCGGCATCCTGGCAACGCATGCCTTTGATTATGAGGGGCGGTGCACCTTTGACGTGCTGCTGCCCACGGCGGTGTTCCTGCTGCTGATTCCTTCGATCGACGAGACGATTCAGCTCTTTGTGCCGGGACGCGCCGGCATGATCACCGATGTGATGATCGACTGCTGTGGAGCGGCAACGGGTGTTGTGCTCCGATATCTCTTACGGTCGCTGATGTGCGCCAAAAAAGCCGCCTAGGACGTATTGTTTGGTCCTAGGCGGCTTTTTTATTTGAGGGCTTATATGAGGCGTGGTGGCGTCGTTCCGTAGGTCGGATTTGCCGGGCGCGCCACGCCCTGTGGGTGCGTCTGCTACTGAAGCGCCTGAGCGCCCAGGGCCAGACAGCCCATAATGCCCTGCTTGCCCTCGAGGCTGTTGTTGACGATGTAGCTATCGATGTCGGCCATCTCGGACGTGACGATGTAGCCGTTGAGCATCTCGGCGCACTTCTTGCGCGCGAGCGGCACGATGGGGGTGTGGTCGGCCACGCCGCCACCGATGACGATCTTCTGCGGTGCGTAGCACAGGATGTAGGTCATGAGCGCCTGCGCAAGGTATCCGGCAAGAAGGTCCATGGCCTCCGGGTCGTCGGCCATCTCTCCGGCGCTCTTGCCACCCCAGCGCTTTTTGACGCCGGGGCCGGCGATGAGGCCCTCGAGACAGTTGTCGTGGAAGGGGCAGGCGCTGTGCTCGCCAATGGTGTCGCGCGGGTCGCGCGTGACCAGGATGTGGCCGGCCTCGGGATGCATCATGCCGTGCACGAGCTGGCCGCCCGAGAGCACGCCGGCGCCCACGCCGGTACCGATGGTCAGATACACAACGTCAGTGAGGCCCTGGGCGCAACCAAAGGTGACCTCGCCCAGGCAGGCGACGTTGACGTCGGTGTCGTAGCCGCAGGGAATATTGAGCTCGTTTTGGATGGTGCCCAGCAGGTCAAAGTAGCGCCATGCCGTTTTGGGCGTCTCCAGGATCTTGCCGTATTGGGGCGAGGCAGGGTTGACTGCGGTGGGGCCAAAGGCGCCGATGCCCAGCGCGGCGATGCCCTTGTCGGCAAACCATGCGTTGACGGCCTCGACGGTCTCCTGCGGAGTCGTGGTCGCGATCTGCTCACGCTCCAGGACCGTGCCGTCTGCATAGCCCGTGGCGCAGACCATCTTGGTGCCGCCGGCCTCGAGCGCTCCGATAAGCTGCTGCTCTGCCATAATATTCCTCTCACTGGGACGAGTTGCTCCATGATTAAAGTATAGAGCTCTAAACCATTTAAGAAAGCGCTATAAAAAGAAGCCTCGCAACGCGGCGGGCGGTGCGGGACTTCTTTAGTTACTTTAGTTGCCGGGCCGTTCTTACCCGCGCGGCTTGATTTTATCACGTAGCGACTTGAGGTTCTCCAGCGCCGCGTTAAGCGTCTCGTCTCGCTTGGCAAAGTGGAAACGAATCAGATGGTTGACGGGCTCGCGGAAGAAGCTCGAGCCGGGCACGGCGCCCACGCCCACCTTTGAGGCCAGGTCCTCGCAGAAGTCGAGGTCGCTGTCATAGCAAAACTCAGAGATGTCCATCATCACGTAGTAGGCGCCCTGCGGCACGTTGTGTGTGAGGCCGATACTGTCGAGTCCCTGACAGAATAGGTCGCGCTTGGCGGTGTAGAGGTCGAGGACCTCCCGGTAATAGCTATCGTCGAAATTGAGGGCGGTGACGACGGCCTCTTGCAGGGGAGCGGCGGCGCCTACGGTGAGGAAGTCGTGGACCTTCTTGATGCGCTCGGTGATTTCGGCGGGAGCGATGGTGTAGCCCAGGCGCCAGCCGGTGATGGAGTAGGTCTTGGACAGCGAGCTGCAGCTGATGGTGCGCTCAAACATGCCGGGCAGCGTGGCCATGTACACGTGCTCGTGGGGCGCGTAGACGATGTGCTCGTAGACCTCGTCGGTGATGCAGTAGGCGTCATACTTTTTGCACAGGTCGGCGATAAAGGTGAGCTCCTCGCGGGTAAAGACCTTGCCGCAGGGGTTGGACGGGTTGCACAGAACGATCGCCTTGGGATCGTTGTCGCGGAAGGCCGCCTCCAGGACCTCACGGTCGAAGTCAAAGGTGGGCGGGTTGAGCGGCACGTAGATGGGCTCGGCACCCGAAAGGATCGTGTCGGCGCCGTAGTTCTCGTAGAATGGCGAGAAAATGACGACCTTGTCGCCGGGGTTTGTGACCGTCATCATGGCGGCCATCATGGCCTCGGTGGAGCCGCAGGTGACCACGATATTCTCGTTGGGGTTGATCGGCATGCCCATAAAGTGCTCCTGCTTGGCGGCAAGCGCCTCACGCATGGCCTGGGAGCCCCAGGTGATGGAGTACTGGTGGTAGAGCGGCTTGGGGTCGGTGGCGATGGCGCTCAGGCTATCGAGCAGCTGCGCCGGGGGATCAAAGTCGGGGAAGCCCTGCGACAGGTTGACGGCGCCGTACTTATTGGAGATGCGCGTCATGCGGCGGATGACCGAATCGGTAAACGTTGCCGTGCGGTTGGAGAGTTCTTTCATGCCGGTCCTTTCGAGCATTTGCAGTGGGGCAAGTTTACTCCTATGAAACCGGTGGGAAATGCTCGAAATGGATCCGAAAAACTCTTTTCAAAATTCTTGAAAATTGGGGCTTGCATCGCGTGGCGTTCCTTGCAATAATAGTCGAGCGCGAAGCGCACAGGACACGGTGGGTGTAGCTCAGTTGGCTAGAGCGACGGGTTGTGGTCCCGTAGGTCGAGGGTTCGAGTCCCTTTACCCACCCCAGTTCTTGCTTCGTGTTGATATCGGGTCGTTAGCTCAGTTGGTAGAGCAGGGGACTCTTAATCCCAAGGTCCAGGGTTCGACCCCCTGACGGCCCACCCAAAGATTGTTAAAGCGACTGGCACAGGCTGGTCGCTTTTTTGTTGACCTTACATGGGGTCGAACCCGTCGGGGCACAGCCGCTTTCACAGATCGAGCCTACCCTGGGGATCGGTAAAACCGTCAGTACCCTCCTTGAGTTTCTTCTCGTCTGCCTTCACGCGACGCTCGAGCTTTTTTGTATCCTCGGCAGGCGGTAGGTTCTCGGGGACAATTCCGCGGTCGATGAGGCTGCCACGCACGCTTGTGTTGTTCTCGACGTGCTCTTGCTTGATCTGGTCCAGGCCGTACAGGTCGTGTTCCTCGGCGTTGAAGGCCGTCATCGAGTTCGTAAGGTCCTTTGCTTTGATGAGGACATCGGCTAACCTGTCCGCCAATGCCGCGCTCTTGGGTACGCCGAGCTGCTGCTTCATTTCCGCCGTGCTTCTGCCGCCGAATAACGCCTCATCGCCCTTCGACTTGATGATCGCGAATCCTTTGGAGTCCACGCCGCGTTTGAACGCAATACCCGAGAGCTGTTTCTCTGAATCGGATAGCGAGTGGCGCGCCTGCACGGCAAAGTATGCCTGGGCGAGCGCGATCTCTGGCTTGTTTGAATCTCCGTTCTGTGCGATTAAATAGCATGCATAGCGCGTAAGTTTGTAGTCTTTAACCGCGCGAGCGGCGACACCGGCAGTTACCATTTTCGTGGTGTCACGAAAATGGGAATCAACTGGAGTTTTGTTTGTTTCGCATGAGACTGTTGCCCTCTTAACAACTTCGGCGAAGTTCTCCCATCGAGTGTACCCCATGGGTTCCATTAAATCGCGTGCGAGCCAATACTCAACGCCGTCTTCCACATTGGCGTAGCTATCAAGTTTGACACGCCACTTCTCGATATCACTACTGTCCATATCTCCTCCTCGCTGGTCTATTGTCTGTGCGGGCTTTGCCCGCTCTGTATTCAGAATTAGGATACGCTGCCGTGCGGACACGAATAGGCCCCGTGCCACCTCGAGCTCACGGGGCCCATAGATATCGATTAGGTGTGTTCTGCTTTAGATGGGTGTCCAGTTTAGTCCGTTCGATAGTGCGATCCGAGGCTTTCGGTTCGCTTGCGCATGGCTTTGACCATTTCCTGTGCTAGTTGAATCTGCGACTGAAGGCGGGCGAGGGCAGCGATTTCGCTGTCCTGGGCTTTCTGTGTGCTCAAGGTCGTTGCCTCCGTCTTCAAGCCCTCAAGCTCGTGTAGTGCTTCGGATAGGCCTGTTTCGGTGCGGTTGATCATGCAGTAGGTACTCATTGTGCGTTTGAGGCAGCGGGTCAGGCGCTCGGCGTCTGCTGTAGCTATGCCATGCTGGGGGAGGGCGATATCCATCGGTGCGGCCGCCTCAGGAGCGTCCAGCGCTGCTTGGGCTGCCGATGCGCCCGCAATGCGCCCGAACACGATGCCATTGGCACTCGACAAGCCGCCGATGCGGTCGGCGCCGTGCATGCCGCCTGTTGCCTCACCGCAGGCGTAGAGGCCCTCAACGCCTGCGTACGCGGTCTTGTCGATTTTGATACCGCCGTTGGCGGCGTGGGCATACATCGCCACGCGCATCTCGTCGGTCGGCGCGATGCCGTGCTCGTCTTGCAGCCAGGTGGCAAAGGTCTGCACAAACTCGGGGATGTCCTCGCGGGGGAAGTCGTAGTGGAGCGCCAGGCCCTCTGCACCTGCCTGATCTATGACGAGGTCGATGGCGCGGGAGGCCAAGCGCGAGGTGAAAGGACCATATCCAGAGCGCTGCTCAAGCAGATCGTTTAGCTTGCCGTCGGCAATATCGACCGGCTGGTCTACATGTACGTAGCGCCAGGTTTTCTCGTTGAAGACCAGGTTGCGCTTGGGCTCGATGAAGCCGGGCATCATCTGCATGAATTCTATATTAGTAAGCGATGCGCCGTGCGCCAGTGCGATGGCCTGCGAGGAGCTGAGCGCATCAGCCGACGTAAGGCTGCGCTCGAACAGGCCGCCTGTGCCACCGGCTGCGATGATCGTGGCCTTGGCAGCAAAGGGCACGATTCGATTTTCGGTAAGGTCGTAGAGCACGGTTCCGGTGATTCTGCCGTTCGTGTTCTCAACAAGGTCGATAAGCTCATGGCGGGGGAGCAGGCGAATGCCGAGCGACTCGATCCGGGTCGTCAGAGCGTCCTCAAGGGGCTTGCGGGTGAGGCCGCGCCACATGCGCGTCTTGTGGTCAAAGCAGGGGATAAACTGCTTTTGCTGAGCGCTCTCAGCGCTTTGCGGACGCTGGAGCTCAACGCCCAGGTCTTGCTCGAGCCATTCAATTGCCTGGGGAATGCCGTGGACAAACGTCTGGACAAGCTCGGGGTCGGCGACGCCGCCACCAACGGTCTGGATGGTGTCGATGAGGTCTTGTTCGTCGTCTTCGTTAACGGGTCCGATAAGCCCCAAGCCCCAGGTTCCGGGGAAGAAACTCGATCCACTCATAGTCTTGCCGGCGCTTGCCACAGCGACGGTTGCACCCGTGCGCGCCGCTTCGATGGCGGCGCAAAGGCCCGCAATGCCAGATCCAATTACCAGTACATCAGTCGATTCCATCGGATTCCTTTCTCGTCCGGCGCATTGTCGCACGGGTGATCGGTAATGGGGCCGCAAAGACTCGGCAAATCGGTAAAGGGCACATATGACAGGTGGGCGTCATGGACGCTCTGACGTTTCATCTCGTCACATCTCGTATTTCGCCCCAACTGATATATCGGCATTCGCTACCCTGCGATAGCGCAAACAAAAAGAGCCGCTACCTCGAAAGGTAGCGGCTCTAAAGCTCAACTATATGAGCATCGCGCGGGCGCGATTAGGCCTTGAGGGCCTCCTCGACGGCGACAGCGCAGGCGACGGTGGCACCGACCATGGGGTTGTTGCCCATGCCGATGAGACCCATCATGTCGACGTGCGCAGGCACGGAGGAAGAGCCGGCGAACTGGGCGTCGGAGTGCATACGGCCCATGGTGTCGGTCATGCCGTA
>USCS01000087.1 GCA_900552875.1 uncultured Collinsella sp.
TCGCGTTTGTCGGCACCCTCACAACGCGCCTCGGCATGTATCAGTTTGACGAGCGCTTTGTCGTCCACGGTCTCGCCGCGACGCAGAGCCTCGAGTATGTTCAAGATAATCTGTTCCATGCCCCCATTGTAAAGGCAAAGGCGCCGGAGCCGATCTCGGCTTCGGCGCCTTCATCAAACAGCGCGTCTATGTCTTCGCCTAGGCTTTCGTCTGCCTCACTACTCCGAATCAAACGACATGTCGCCCGAATCGACTTCAAAACGATACGTGGCAGACTTATCGCCGTTATCGAATTCAAGATTCAAAATGGTCTCGCCGTCGTAGCCAAGCGGAAGGAAATCGCTCTCGAAGTCGCCACTGCCCAAGGTGAGGCTCGCCTTAAAGCCCGTAGAGCTCGGAACCGTCATCTCCACATCGCCCGAGCCCACGCTCACGTCCATCGACTTCGCGGGGGCCTGGTAGAGCTCGAATGTCACATCGCCCGAACCGACCTCAGCGCTGAGCGCATCAGTCACGCTGCCCGTAAACTCTACATCTCCCGCACCCAGGAAAAGGTCGAAACCATCACAGATGACACCGACAATCTGCAGATCGCCCGAGCCCACGTGCGCGTTGACTCCCTTCAGATGTTCGGCAACACGGCGCGGCAGCTCGACCGTAACCGAGCGATCGATTGCCTTACCGTCATCACTTCCAAACTGGGAAACCTTGAGCGTCGAGTCCTCGACGGATGCGATGTTTTGCGTCGCGGCCTTGGAGGCATCCATACCATTGGCAACGCGTCCCCGCTCGATAACGCGAGCCTTGTTGCCATCAACAACCTTGACGTCCACCGTAGCCGCAGCGATATCGAAATCGAGGTAGCGGAACTCATCGGCATCAAAAGTCGTGCTCGAAAGCTGCTGAGGCCGAGCAGAATAGTTACCGCTATTCAAGGAATCGTCCTCGTCAAACATATCGTCAAAATCAGACAAATGGCCAGATAGAATACCGGTCGTACGCACCATATCGGAATGAGCCAATAGCCGCGAAGTGCCAAAGACAAGCCCGATGATGAGCACAAACGCTCCGATGCCAACACCCAAGCGTATCTTGGATTCATGCGAAAGCTTCATCATTCATCACCCTCTTTGGCGATCGGGTCAGCGGTAGTCACGGTAGCCACGTCAGTATCAACCGGAGCGGAAACATCCTGAGCCCTAGCGACCACCGGCGCCGGGCCAACCTGAATATCCCCGCGCGCCCAATCGCCATCGAGTGCACGCGCCACCCAGTGATAAATGGGGACCGTAAAGAAGATCAGCGCGGCAAAGGGACCGGCACCAAACAGGAACATCAGCAAAAAGAACAGCAGCCAGCACACAGCCCAATACGGGAACGACTGGAACGGCCCCTTCACCGGAGTCGAGCCAACTGCGCCGCCACTCGTCGCCTGCGCCGTAGCGGCATTGGCGGCCTGCGCGCTCCAGCTTGCCGCTTGCGCCGCCTTGGCCGCAGCATCACTCGCCTGCGTTGCCGCCTCGGTAGCGCGCGCCGCCGCCTCATGGGTACGGGCGCGCTCCGCCGCCTCGGCCTCGCGCTGACGGGCGCGGTCCTCGTTCTCAAACTCGATATCGTCCTCGATCTCATCGCTCGGATTGAGCAACTCGTCCAAGCTCACACCGTAGAGCTTGGCGAGCGAGATCAGGTTCTCGGTATCGGGCGAGCTCTCTGCACGCTCCCATTTACTGACCGCTTGGCGCGACAGCCCCAGCTTTCGTGCCAGCCCTTCTTGGCTAAAGCCTTTGCTGCGGCGAAGGTCGGCGAGCCGCTGCGCAGTTTCTACATTCATGGTTCCTCCTATGCTTTTGCCAGCCGTGCCGCCGGACCGTTTTTGTTCTTAGGCGCCTTGCACAGTTAAAAATGTATCCGCCACCGCCAAAAGCATGCCACCTATTCTAGTGAGATTTTTGACAACCGGCGGTTGCGGGTGCATATGAGCTGCGGAAATGTGTCCAAACAAAGCAATGACCCGCAGCTCGGTTGTCCCCGTTGCGGCGTTAACGGTAGTATGGTCGTACTGTTTATTCCGCACCGCCAACGGAGGGAGTTCCGCGCCGTGAACCGCGATTTCGCCTCATCGCTCATCCAGCTCAACAATACGTTCTATCGCGAGCACTCCGCCTCCTTCTCCGATACGCGCCAGGCCCCGTGGCCCGGCTGGGTGCGCACCATGGACATTGCGCTCGAACAGCTCGACGTCGCCACGATCGAGCATCCCGTCCGCGTCTTCGATCTCGCCTGCGGCAATATGCGATTCGAGAACTTTGCCGCCGGCGGCACGCTGGCTGCCAAAGGCGTGGACGGCACGAGCCCCTCGGCAGACGCCAGCTGCCCCTTCGAGTTCTATGGCGTCGACTCGTGCCAGGACCTGGCCATCGATGCACGCGGCCACGCCCTGCGCATTCCCAACCTGCACTTCCAGGAACTCGATGTGCTCGACGCCCTCATGAAGCTCAACCCCGCCAAGACACCCGACGTGCTTTTCGACGCCCCGCTCGCCGACATCTCGGTCTGCTTTGGATTTATGCACCACGTGCCGTCGTGCGAGTACCGCGTACGCGTGCTCGACGCCCTGGTGCGCCAGACGCGCCCAGGCGGCATCATCGCCATCAGCTTTTGGGAGTTTATGAACGACGAGCGCATGGCGCGCAAGGCCGTTCGTGCCGAGGCCCGCGCCGAGCTCACCCCACCGTTTGAGGGTTACGATTCCGCGCAGTTTGAAGCCGGCGACCACCTCATTGGCTGGCAAAACGACCGCCACGCCTACCGCTATTGCCATCACTTTGACGATCAGCAGATCACCGACCTGGTACGCGGCGTCCGAACGTTCTACAAGAGCGGCGAGGTCCCCGTGCGCGAGCTCGAGCGTTTCCATGCCGACGGTCGCAGCGGCGAGCTCAACCGCTATGTGATTCTCAAGCGCCTGTAGGCATCGACGACGCGCCGCCGAGCCGCGCCGCATCTTTCGGGCAAACTATGCCCACCTTCTTCCAACGCATTGCCGAAACGCGCAGCCATGCGTTTCGCATTTATGACCAAGGAGCCTCATGGGAGCCGTCCACGTTCGCACGCCTAAGAACTTTGTACTCGAGGAGCGCCTGGAGCGCTACGCCGATGCGATTGAGACGAACCCCGAGGCCTATGCCGGAGATTGGCGCGAGGCCTGTGCGCCCGCAGGCAGCAAGCCTTTCGAACACCTTCATCTGGATCTTGGTTGTGGCAAGGGAACGTACCTTGTAGAGCGCGCGGCCCGCGAGCCAAACACGTTCTTTATCGGCATGGACCAGGAGCCCATCTGCATCGCCTATGCCGCACAGAAAATCTGCGAGCAGGAGCTGTCCAACGCACTTGTCCTGCCCCGAGGCGCCGCATCGCTGCCGCAGCTGTTTGCCGCAGGCGAGCTCGATGCCATCACCATCAACTTTCCCACGCCGCAGCCCAAGGCCAAGTACGCCAAAAAACGGCTCGTCCATGTCGACCATCTGATGCTCTACCGCCCGCTCTTTGCAGCCGGCGCCACCGTCACGCTGCGCACCGACAGCAAGCCACTGCGCGACTACGCCCTAGGACAGTTTGCCGCAGCCGGCTACGACACGCTTTGGGTAAGTGACGACGTGCGCCGCGACCATCCCGAGCATCCCGAGACCGAATATGAATGCCGCACGCGCGAGATGGGTGCCGTCGTCTATGGCATTTGCGCCACACCCGGCGCACGGCCCAGCGATGAACAGCTCGCGGCGGGCCGTGCGCAGGAGCAAAGTCTTGCCTGCTACCTGCCCGAAAACCTCGATGAGCTCGCCTATGTACCCCTGGGCATGGAAGAGGCCGTTGAGAACTTTAAAAACCGCGCCCGCAAGGGCAAAAAGCGCCTGCCTCAGGAACGCTAGTACCGCGCGCCCATTTCCTGCATTTTCTTGCCTGCGAACGCATCGATGCGACGCTACGCCATAATAGTTGGCGGACAAACGGCGAGAGAAAGCAACCACATGGCACAGACCACGACAGATACCGCCGCCAGCACCGTCTCCGGCGCCGGCGCCGCCAGCTCATTCTCGGGCGGCACGGGAACCGAAGCCGAGTTCGGCTCGCTCGGCGCGCTCTCCCCCACCTGGTGGGAGCCCGAGGACGGCAGTGAGCCCGAACCATGGCTCACGCCCGATCAGGCCTTTGAGCGCTTCTTTGAATGGACGAGCGATCGCGGCATTGAGCTGTGGGATCACCAAGAAGAGGCTCTCATGGACCTGGCCGCCGGAGATCACGCCATTTTGGGCACGCCGACCGGATCGGGTAAATCGCTCGTCGCGCTGGGTATGCTCTTTATGGGCATGGCACAGGGCAAGCGCTGTTATTACACGGCCCCCATCAAGGCTCTGGTCAGCGAGAAGTTTTTCGACCTTGTGCAGGTGCTCGGCCGCGATAACGTCGGTATGATCACCGGCGACACGCATATCAACACCAAGGCGCCCGTCATCTGCTGCACGGCAGAGATCCTTGCCAACGACGCACTGCGCGAGGGCGAAGATGCCGATGTTGGCTGCGTCGCCATGGACGAATTCCACTACTTTGCCGACCCCGATCGCGGTTGGGCCTGGCAGGTGCCGCTGCTCACCCTGCCCCACACACAATTCATGCTCATGAGCGCCACGCTCGGCGATGTCACTGCCATCGCCGCCTCGCTCGAGGAGCACACCGGCGCTGCTTGCGACTTGGTTGTCGACGCCCCGCGTCCCGTTCCGCTGAGCTACGACTATGTGACGACCTCCCTCGAGGGCACGGTCGAGCTCGCCATGCGCCGCGGCGAGGCCCCGCTCTATATCGTGCACTTTAGCCAGGATGCCGCCCTTGCGACGGCACAGTCGCTCGCCAATTTTGGCATCGCCAGCAAGGAGCAACGCGAAGCCATCAAAGAAGCGGCAAAGGGAACGAGCTTCTCCACGGCCTTTGGCAAGATTCTCAAGCGCTTGCTCGGATGCGGCGTCGGCGTGCACCATGCTGGCATGTTGCCGCGCTATCGCCTGCTGGTCGAGCGCCTGGCGCAGCAGGGCCTGTTGCCCGTCATCTGCGGCACCGATACGCTCGGCGTCGGCATCAACGTACCCATCCACACCGTGGTGCTCACCGCGCTCACCAAGTTTGACGGCTACAAGATGCGGCGTCTGCGCGCCCGTGAGTTCCATCAGATCGCCGGTCGCGCCGGTCGCTCGGGCTTTGACACCGAGGGTATGGTCATCGCCGAGGCCCCGGAGCACGAGATCGAGAACGCCAAGCTCATGGCCAAGGCGGGCGACGACCCCAAAAAACTCCGTAAGATTAAAAAGAAAAAGGCCCCCGAGGGCTTTGTCACCTGGAACAAGCAGACCTTTGAGCGCCTGATCGAGACGCAGCCCGAAACGCTCAAGCCGCGCCTGCGCATCACACACTCCATGGTGATTAGCGTGGTCGAGCAGGGCGGCGACGCTCGCACCCGCGTGCACGACCTCATCGAGACAAGCCTGCAAACACCCGAGGAAAAGGCAAAGCTCGATGAGCGTGCCGACGAGATCTTCGCCACGCTCATCGACTCCGGCGTCGTCGTGCGCACCGAGGTGCCGCCCGCACCCGACGCTCCGGCTGACGCCGCGCCGGACATCGACTACGCGCTGACGGTCGACCTGCCCGAGGACTTTGCTCTCGACCAGCCGCTCTCGCCGTTTTTGCTTGCCGCGCTGGAGTTGCTCGATCCCGAGAGCGAGACCTATACCATGGATCTAATCTCAATGGTCGAGGCAACGCTCGAGGATCCCAAGCAGGTGCTGCGCGCACAGGAGCGCGCCGCACGCGATCGCGCTATGGCCGAGATGAAGGCCGACGGCATCGAATATGAGGAGCGCTTGGAGCGCATTCAAGACGTCACGTACGAAAAGCCGCTCGAGGATTTGCTCGACGCCGCCTTTGACAAGTACTGCCAGGAAGTACCCTGGGCAAACGACTACCAGCTCTCTCCCAAGAGCGTCCTGCGCGATATGCTGGAAAGCGCGAGCGATTTTAAGGGCTACATTCAAAAGCTCGGCATCGCCCGCTCCGAGGGCATTTTGCTGCGCTACCTGGCAGAAGCCTATCGTTCACTCGACCGCACCGTGCCCATCGAGAAGCGCGACGAGCGCCTGCGCGACATTATCTCGTGGCTGGGCTTTGTGGTGCGCTCGGTCGACTCGAGTCTGGTGGACGAGTGGGAGAACGCCGGCAACCCCGCTGCACTCGACGCCGCACCGCCGCAGGGCATCGACGAAGTCGTGGCAGACCGCCGTGGCTGTACCCTGCTGGTGCGCAACGCACTCTTCCGCCGCGTGGCCCTTGCAGCCCGCGAGCACGCGCGCGATCTGGGCGAGCTCGACGAGGACTGGGGCATGAGCGAGGTCCGCTGGCAAAAGGCGCTCGACGCCTATCACGAGCAACACGAGGAAATCCTCACCAACGGCGACGCCCGCAGCGCCGCGATGTTTACCATCGACGAGAGTGACGAGAAGCCCGATCATGTGTGGCACGTGCACCAGATTTTTGCCGACGAGGACGGCGACCACGACTTTGGCATCATGGGCGATGTCGATCTGGACGCCACGCAAGACGGCGGCGAGGTCATTTTCAAAAACTACCGCGTCGGCTTTATCGAGGACCTGCTCGAGGACTAGCCGAACAGAATGGGACGAAACGAAGCGGG